>CALBOJ010000018.1 GCA_937896835.1 uncultured Collinsella sp. | reverse complement strand
CGGGCGCCCGGTCGGCGGCCCGTTCTGGGCGCGCCTCAATCGTAGCCCGAGACGGTCCCGGGCTGACAATTTCGACTGTAATGGACGTTCTTGAATGACTAGTCGTTTAAGAACGTCACCAATGACTAGGCGGAGAAAAATTCTTAAAAAAGTTCTTGCCCTGAGCTGATTCGTCCGTATAATAAACTTCGTTGCTTGAGAGCACGCACCTATTCCTCGGTAGCTCAATGGTAGAGCACGCGGCTGTTAACCGCGCTGTTGTAGGTTCGAGTCCTACCCGGGGAGCCAGAATTTCTCAGCCCATTCCGCTGGGCTTTTTAATTCCTCGGTAGCTCAATGGTAGAGCACGCGGCTGTTAACCGCGCTGTTGTAGGTTCGAGTCCTACCCGGGGAGCCAGGTTGTAAAACCCGTCGCTTATGCGGCGGGTTTTTTCATGCCGCGACCACTTGACTCGAACGTTGCCATATCAACATTTCGTGTCGAGGATGTAATCCCGCGACCCACCACCTCAACATGGCGCGGTCGTTGTAGAATATTGCAATGATTGCTCCCACGACATGGTGCCGCGAGCACCAGATAAGGAGATTCTTGTGTCTGAGACCATTAACGGCAGCCTGAGCGTCTCGAACGACGTTATTGCCGATATTGCCGGTTATGCCGCGATGACGTGCTATGGCGTCGTCGGTATGGCTGAGCAGCTCCAAGGCGCCGAGAGCGTGCGCCTGCTTGCCGGTCAGCGCCTCCGCAAGGGCGTGCTTGTCTCCGCCGACGAGAACGGCCTTACGGTCGATCTTCACGTCGTGCTCGAGAACGGCGTCAACATGAAGTCCGTCTGCCACAATCTTTCGAGCTCCGTTGCCTTCACCCTGCAGGAGATCGCTCAGATCGACCCCGCCAGCCTTAAGATCGGCATCCATATCGACGCGCTCAAGAGCCGTCTGAACTAGCATCCGAAAACGGAGATTCAAATACCCATGATTGCAAAGACCATTCGCACCTGTTTTCCGATCGCTGCGGCTGCCGTTTCCGACAAGGCCGAGGAGATCAACAAGCTCAACGTCTTTCCCGTGCCCGACGGTGACACCGGCACTAACATGTCGCTCACGCTCGCCTCGGTGACCAAGGAGCTCTCCGCCCTTCCTGCCGACGCCGACATGGAGGCCATCGCCGGCGCCATCACCCACGGCTCCCTGATGGGCGCCCGCGGCAACTCCGGCGTCATCACCTCGCAGATCCTGCGCGGCGTGGCCGAGGGCCTTGTCTCCGCCGACGAGCCCATTACGTCCGCCAACATCGCCTTCGCCTTCCGTCGTGCCGTCAAGGTTGCCTTCCAGGCCGTCCGTAAGCCCATTGAGGGTACGATCCTCACGGTGCTGCGCGATGTCTCGACCAAGGCCGACGAGTGCGAAAAGAAGAAGTTCTCGGCCGAGGACGCGCTCGACGCCATCGTCGTCGAGGCCTATCAGTCCGTCGCCCGTACGCCCGACCTGCTGCCCGTTCTGAAGGAGAACGGCGTGGTCGACTCCGGCGCCTTTGGATTTGCCATCTTCCTTGAGAACTTTGTTGCCGCCGCGCTTGGTCGCAGCACCGTTGTCGAGGATTTCTCCGCCACGTTTGACTCCGCTGGCTCTGCCCGCGACGCGGCCCTCGACCGCGTTGAGATTGAGGCCAACGACGACTGGGAGGGCTCGGAGTTCCGTTACTGCAACGAGTTCCTCTTTAAGGCCGATGCCCCGTTTGATGAGGACGAATGCCTTAAGTTCCTGGGCTCCATGGGCGACTGCGAGCTGCTCGTGGGTGCTTACCCCGATTACAAGATTCACGTGCACTCCAACACCCCCAACCTGGTGCTCGAGCACATGCTGCAGCTTGGCCAAATCTACGAGGTCTTTATCCACAACATGGAGATGGAGGCCCACGACCGTACCGCCAAGATCCACGAGGACCAGGAGAAGGCCGCCGAGCCCGCCAAGGCGCTGGGGTTTGTCGCCGTTGCCGCCGGTTCCGGCGAGGCCGACATCCTCAATTCCCTCGGCGTCGACGTGATCGTGTCGGGTGGTCAGACCATGAACCCCTCGACTGCAGATCTGCTGGGCGCCGTTGACCAGGTCAACGCGACCTCGGTCATCATCCTGCCCAATAACGGTAACATCCGCATGGCCGCCGAGGCTGCCGCTTCTGCCTGCACCGACAAGAAGGTTGCCGTCGTTCCCACTAAGACCGTCCCGCAGGCCTTCTCCGCGCTGTTCGCGGTCCTGCCCGATTCTGAGCTCGAGGACGCCGTTGCCGCCATGGTCGACGCCATCAGCGAGGTCCGCGATGGCGAGGTCACCCGTGCCGTGCGCGATTCCAGCGCCTCCGACGGCTCGCCGATTCACTCCGGTGACGTCATGGGTATCATTGCCGGTTCCATTGACGTGGTCGGCTCCGATGTGAAGCAGGTCACGCTCGATTGCATCAACCGCATGCAGGAGGAAGAGGAGGGTGACGCGCTGACGATTCTGGCCGGCGAGGAGCTGTCTGATGAAGCCTTCCAGGAGATCGTCGACGCCATTGAGGAGGCTCAGCCCGATTTGGAGGTCGACGCTCATCGTGGCGAGCAGCCGCTCTACCCCGTGATCTTCTCGATCGAGTAGGCATCTGGTCATGTCCGAGCTGTGCTCCGTGCCGCGCGTCTCGGAGCGCTTTGCCCAGAGCAATGCGCTCGACGAGGATATCGCGCGACTCAAATATGTTTCGGGTAAACGTGAGGAGGCCCTTCGCCGTCTGGGAATTCGGACGGTGGGGGACCTCCTTCTCCATATCCCCCATCGATACCTCGACTTTACCCGCTCGTGGTCCATCGAGATGGCGGCCATCGGTACCGTGTGCACCATCATCGCCACGGTTGACCGTATCGTCCAAAAGCAGCCGCGCCCGCGCATGCAGGTGACCGAGGTCTCGCTTGTTGACGAGACGGGCGTGCTGCAGGTCGCCTTTTTCCGCCAGCCCTGGATTGCCCAGCAGCTTAAGCGGGGCGACCGCCTGGCCGTGATGGGTAAGGTCGAGTTTGCCTACGGTTTTAAGCAGATGGCCTCGCCGCATTTTGAAAAGCTCGAGGACGGGCGTGCCGCGGGCACGATCCTGCCGGTCCATTACGTGAGCGATGGCGTGAGCCAGGCGTGGATGCGCCGCATTGTAAGCGGCGCGCTCGAGGTTGTCGGCAATCCCTTTGATCCCATTCCGGCACCGCTGCGCGCAAAGCGGAAGCTCATGAGCAATGCCCGTGCTTTGCGCTCGATCCACTTTCCCTCGAGCATGGCTGAGCGCGATATCGCGCGCGCACGGCTTGCCTACGAGGAGTGCCTCTACCTGCAGCTGGCGCTGCGCCTGCGCAACGACGGCGGCCTGGTCGATGTGGTGCCCTATGCCCACACCGCGGGCGATCACCTGGCCGCGCTCAAGCAGGCCCTGCCGTTTTCGCTGAGCGACGAGCAGCAGGCCGCGTTCCAGGATATCCTGCGCGATATGTGCGATGGCGGGCGCGTGATGAACCGCCTGCTGCTGGGCGATGTCGGTACCGGTAAGACCGCCGTTGCCGCCTGCGCGCTGGCTGTGGCTGCCGATAGCGGTACGCAGGCCTGCGTTATGGCGCCCACGGGCGTGCTGGCGCGCCAATATGCCGATAAGACCGGCCCTCTGCTCTCGCAGACCGGCATGTCATGGGCGCTTCTGACGGGTGCCACGCCGGCCGCAGAGCGCGAACGCATCCATTCACAGCTGGAATCGGGCGAGCTTGACGTGCTCTTTGGCACCCACGCGGTGCTTTCGGATGACGTTGCGTTCAAGCACCTGTCGCTCGTGGTCATCGATGAGCAGCACCGGTTTGGCGTCGGCCAACGCAACGCCCTGCGCGCGAAGGGCCCCGGTGCCGATCTGCTCGTTATGACGGCAACGCCCATCCCGCGTACGCTGGCGCTTTCGGTCTACGGCGATCTGGACACGAGCATCATCCGCCATCGGCCCGTCCCTGGCGCTGGCGTGATGACACGCGTGCTTACCGAGTCGAGCCGCGACCTTGCCTATGGCGCCATCCGCGAGGCGCGTGAAAAGGGTCAGCAGGCCTACGTGATTTGCCCGCTCGTGGAGCCGAGTGACTCGGTCGATGATCTGGAGGACGTGCCCGGTATCGCCCGCGACGACGAGGGCCGCGTGACGGTCCCCGTGCCGCTGCACGATACGGCGACCGAGCTCGATCGCCTGCGTCTGGCGTTGCCGGGTCTTGCCATCGAGCGCCTTCACGGCCGTATGCCAGCGGGGGAGAAGGACCAGGTTATCGATGCCTTCAAGCGCGGCGAGATCGACGTGCTCGTCTCGACTACGGTGGTCGAGGTGGGCGTCGACGTGCCCAACGCCACCGTCATGGTCATCGAGAACGGTGAGCGCTTTGGCTTGGCGGCCCTGCACCAGCTGCGCGGCCGCGTGGGCCGCGGCAGCGTGTCGGGCACCTGCCTGGTCATGACGCACTCCAAGGGCAACGGCGGCGCTTCGGCGGCGCAAGAGCGTCTCCAGTCGCTCGAAAAGACCTCGGACGGCTTTACGCTCGCCCAGATGGACCTTCGTCTGCGCCACGAGGGCGAAATCCTGGGGTACCGCCAGCATGGCGGTGTGACTCTGCGCTTTGTCGACCTGGATGCCGACGAGGAGCTGATCGAGTGGGCCCATTTGGACGCGGTCGAGCTCTTGCGGTATGCTTGCAACCTTGACTCCGTGGCGACGCGCCCCCTGCGCGATGCGGTCGCCATGCGATATCGACACATTTTTAAGGAGGTCAGCGGAGGATGAGAATCATCGGCGGCGAATGGCGCGGTCGTAAGATCGAGGAGCCCCGTGGTCGCGATGTCACCCGCCCCACGACCGATCGCGTGCGCGAGGCATGCGCATCTATGGTCATGTCGGCATTCGACTTCGATCTGGACGAGGTCCGCGTGCTGGACGCCTTTGGCGGCTCCGGTGCCTTAGGGTTAGAGATGCTCTCACGTGGTGCCCGCTCACTCACGACGTTCGAGATCGATCGGAATGCCGCGCGGCTCATTACCAAGAATATCGAGTCGCTCTGCCATGACCGTGCGCGTTGGCGCGTGGTAACGGGCGACATGCTGGCGAGCGCCTCGCGCGGTCGTGTGCCGGGCGGCCCCTTTGATCTGGTCCTGCTCGACCCGCCCTATGCTTTTGGTGCCGAGCCGGTCGAGATACTGCTGCAGAACCTGGCTCAGCAGGGTCTGCTTGCACCTGGCGCTTATGCCCTGTTTGAGCATGCCGCCGCCGATGCGGGCGCGCATCCGGCAGGCTTTGAGATCGTGCGCGAGAAGCGCTACGGCATTACCTCGGTCGACCTGCTTCGTTGGGTCGGCGAGGGCGAGGATGACGATACCGTCGCCGATGCCGATGGCAGCGACGGCACGACTTTTCAGGAGGATGCTCATGAATGACACCATCAACCGCGTGATCGTCCCGGGCACCTTCGATCCCATCACGTTTGGCCATATCGATGTGATCCGCCGCGCCCGTCGCATCTTTCCCAGCGTGATCGTCGCTGTTGCCGAGTCGCAGGGCAAAAACGGCGTGGGCACCACGTTTATGCTCGATGAGCGCGTGGCGCTGGCCCGCGAGGCGCTCGGCGATATCGACGGCGTCGAGGTCCTGCCCTTTACCGGCCTCTTGGTCGACTTCGCTCGTGAGCAGGGGGCGGGGGCCGTGGTCAAGGGCCTGCGCGCCATGACCGACTTTGAGTATGAGCTGCAGCAGGCCGACCTCAACTATCGCTTGGATAACGAGCTGGAGTCCATCTTTGTCATGAGTGCGCCGCAGTACGGCTATATCTCGAGTTCGGTCGTTCGCCAGATCGCCTCGCTCGGCAGCGATGTATCGACGTTTGTCCCGCCCAACGTGGTCGAAGCGCTCAGACACCGCTTTTCGTGACGTTTTTTATTGCCTGGTGGCATGTGGTAAACTAGCACGATGATATGTTACCTATGAAAGGAGACCGGATGCCGGGCGAGAATTTTCCTGGCGATAGGATCGTCAGCTTGGTCGATGAGCTCGAAGGGCTGATCGAGGAAGCCAAGCCGCCTTTCGGCAAGAACGCTCAGTTCAAGGTCATCGACGCCGACGTGTTCTTCAACATCCTCGACGAGATCCGCATGAGCTATCCCGAGGAGTGGCAGAAGTCCCGCCGTATCCTTAAGGAGCGCGAGGAGCTTATGGCTTCCGCCGCCGCCCAGGCTGATTCCATCATCGCCGACGCTCAGCAGCAGGCCCTCACCATTGCCGGTGAGCAGGAGATCGTCCGCTTAGCGCAGCAGCAGGCCGACGACATCCGTGATCGTGCCCAGCAGTACGAGCGCGAGACGCGTTATGCTGCCGAGGACTACGCAGAGCAGGTCTTTACGCACCTGGAGGAGAACCTTAAGAGCCTGACCGGCACCGTTACCCGTTGCCGTCAGCAGCTTAACGAGGGTGCCGCCCAACAGAATGGTCAGTGGTAATGGCTGAGTTCCCGAGCGTTACCGTCGATCTTTCCGAACAGCTCGAGTTTCCTGGAGATTCGTATCCGCTGACCGGTAAGGTCGATGTCGCCACCTACACGGTGGGCGAGAAGGAGTACCAGCTTCAGGACGGCATCGACTACGACGTTGTCTTTACCAATGCCGGTACCGGTGTCTTGCTCACGGGCATGGTCCGCGCGCACGCCACCGGCGAGTGCGACCGTTGCCTGGAGCCCGCCTCGTTTGATATCGCCGGCGAGATCGAGGAGTTCTACCTCTTTGAGGAGCCCGAGGATCCCGAGGCCTACGAGGACGGCTACGAGCTCCTGGGTGAGGACCGCATCGTCGATCTGGGTGAGCCCATCAATGACGCGGTCGTTATGGACACGCCGTTTGTGGTGCTCTGCAAGCCCGATTGCCGCGGTCTGTGCCCCACATGCGGTTGCAATCTCAACGTCGAGCAATGCGATTGCGCCGCCCAGGCAGAGGCAGAATGGGCCGCTGCCACGGAAAATCCATTTGCAGCATTGAAGAATCTCAAGCTCGATGAGTAAAACTGTGGTAGTATCGCTACTTGCGCGTAATCGCCACACTGGATAGTTCATAAGGAAGGTCACTATGCCCGTACCTAAACAAAAGCAGGGTCGTATCCGCACTCACACCCGTCGTTCCGCTAACATGAAGATCTCGGCTGCGGCTCAGTCCACGTGCCCCCGTTGCGGCGCTGTCAAGCTCCCGCACCACGTGTGCCCCAGCTGCGGTTTCTACAAGGACCGCGAGGTTATCGTTACCGAGTAACGGTATACTCTGGATACGATGCCGTTCCAACTGGAACCACAATGGCCGGCTCAATGAGTCGGCCATTTTTGTATAAGGAGCATATGAAATGAGTAACGTTCGCGTTTGTGTAGACGTTGTGGGCGGAGACGAGAGGCCCCAGGTTGTCCTCGACGGTATCGAGGCTGCGCTTGCGGCAGATCCCGAGATTGAGGTCTTGGCCGTCGGTCCCGCTGAAATCGTCAACCCCTTTGCAGCGGCGCATGCCCGCGTGGAGGCCTTGGAGGCCCCCGACGTCATCAGCATGGAGGACGATCCCATCCGCGCCGTGATGACTAAGCGCAAGTCCTCGATCGTGCTTGCATGCCGTGCCATTAAGAAGGGCAATGCGGACGCGTTTTTCTCGGCCGGCTCGACCGGTGCCATGACCGCTGCCGCCACGGCCTACGTCACGCCGTTTAGGTATTTGGCGGAGGGCAAGAAGCAGCCGGTCCGTCCGTGCCTGACTAACGCACTGCCTAATCGCGCCGGCGGCCTGACGGTGCTGTGCGATATGGGCGCCAATCCCGATGTCACGGTGGACGACATGGTGCGTTTCGCCCAGATGGGTGCTGCCTATGCCCGCGTGGTTTTGGACATTGAGCATCCGCGTGTGGGCCTGCTTGCCAACGGCACCGAGGACGAGAAGGGCTCCAACTTTACCAAGGCGTGCTTCCCGGCCATGAAGGCCGCGGTTCCCGGCTTTGTGGGCAACTGCGAGGGCACCGATCTTACGTCGGGCAATTTTGACGTCGTGGTCGCCGACGGTATGTCGGGCAATATTGCGCTCAAGGCCACCGAGGGCGCTGCCAAGTTTTTGCTGCAGGAGCTCAAGGGTGCCTTTATGTCTTCGCTCGGCACCAAGATCGCCGCGCTGCTCATCAAAAAGCAGATGCGCCAGATTAAGGCCAAGCTTTCGGGCGACGCCAAGGGCGGCGCGATTCTGCTGGGCCTGCGCGGCGTCGTGTTGATCGGCCACGGTGCCACGTCGGTCGAGGCCGTCAAGAACGGTACGCTTGCCGCGGCCCAGGCCGTGCGCGCCGGGCTTGTCCAGGACGTTGCCAATTCTATGGACGGTATCGTTTTATAAAGGCCGCGTTACGTGGCTCAACCTGTACCGCGTGGGGTAGAATCGGAGCCGTATTGCAACGCGGCTCCGATTGCCGTGTTGTGTTGTGTTCCATGACATACGAGAGGAAGCGCTATGGATCGCTCCGAAATCTTCGATAAGATCGCCGAAGTCGCCGCTGACGTGCTGGGTGTCGATGTCGCCGACATTAGCGACGAGACCACTTTTGACGATCTCGATGCCGATTCGCTCGAGCGTCTGCAGCTGGTGACGGCCATCGAGGACGAGTTCGACCTCGAGATCGATGACGAGACCCTGCTGTCGCTCAACTCTGTCGCCGACGCTGTCGACGCTATTGAAAACGCCAAGGAGGCCTAAGTCTTGGCTTTGTCTGAACGACTCACGCGCGCCCAGGAGATTCTGGGCCATGAGTTCAATAATAAGGTGCTGCTGCGCGCGGCGCTCACGCATCCCTCGGCCGTCGAGGGTCAGCCGGTCTCTGCCAGCTATGAGCGCCTTGAGTTTTTGGGCGATTCCATTTTGGGCGCCGTGGTGGCCCGTTCGCTCTTTGAGTCCTATCCCGAGTTTGACGAGGGTAAGCTCACGCGCCTGAAGGTGTCCCTTGTCTCGGGCGCTACGCTGTCCGAGGTGTCGCACGAACTGGGTATCGACGACATCATCATCTTTGGTGCCTCCGAGACCGGTACCGGCGCCCGCGGCCTGCATTCGGCGCTCGAGAACGTCTACGAGTCGCTCGTGGGTGCGTTGTATCTGGATGCCGGTTGGGATGCGGCGGCGGAGTTCATCCACCGTACGCTCAAGCCGCACCTGGCCTCCGAGCGTGCCGAGCACCCCGCGAACCCCAAGTCGTTCTTGCAGGAGTGCGTGCAGGCAGACGGCCACGAGCCTCCCGCGTATAAGCTGGTCGGCTCCGAGGGCCCCGCGCATGCGCCCACCTTTACCGCTGTGGTGCTCATCGACGGTATTCGTCAAGGCCGCGGCACTGGTTCCTCCAAGAAGGAGGCCGAGGGAGCCGCTGCGCTCGAGGCGCTCGACCGCATGGGCTACACCACCAACGGCGTGATTCTCAACAAGAAGCCTGTTTAAGCGAGGAACCGTGTATCTCAAGTCCCTCACGCTCAAAGGGTTCAAGTCGTTTGCCGACCGCGCCCATATGTCATTTGAGCCTGGCCTGACCGTCATCGTCGGTCCCAACGGCTCGGGAAAATCGAACATCTCCGACTCGATTCTGTGGGTCCTGGGCGAGCAGAGCGCCAAGCAGCTGCGCGGCCAGGCCATGGAGGATGTCATCTTCTCGGGCTCGTCGGCGCGCAAGCCGGTGGGTGTGGCCGAGGTTACGCTGGTGCTCGACAACTCGGACCATATGCTTCCCGTCGACTTTGAAGAGGTGGCTATCACCCGCCGCATGTATCGCTCGGGCGAGAGTGAGTACCTCATCAACTCGAGCCCGTGCCGCCTGATGGACATTCAGGACATCCTGCACGATTCGGGCCTGGGCAAGGATACGCATTCCATCATCAGCCAGGGCAAGCTCGATGCCATTTTGCAGAGCCGCCCCGAGGAGCGCCGCGCTCTTATTGAGGAGGCTGCCGGCATCTCCAAGCACAAGCGCCGTAAGGAGCGTGCGCTCAAAAAGATCAAGTCGATGGACGAGCACCTGACCCGTGCCCGCGACATCAATAAGGAGATCGCCCGCCAGCTGCGGCCGCTGGAGCGTCAGGTCGATCGCGCGCGCAAGTACAAAGAGCTGTCCTCGCGCGCGAACGAGCTTACGCAGATGCTGGCCGTCGACGAGCTTCGTTCGCTGCAGTCGCAGTGGAACGACTTGGAGAGCCGCTCTAAGGAGGGCGCCGCCGAGCTGGAGCTCGCGCAGTACCGCCTGGGTGAGAAAGAGCGCGAGCTCGAGAAGCTCCAGGTTATGCTCGAGGAAAAGGGCCTGTTTGTGGGCGATCTGGGCGAGCAGCGCCGCCATATGCAAGACGTGGTCGGCCGCATCAATTCCGATATGCGCCTGCTCGAGGAAAAGGGCCACAACATGGTGTCGCGCCTGTCCGACATGCGCGGCCAGATCTCGAGCTCCGAGCATCAGCGTCGTCGCGTTGTCGAGGAGCTCGAGGATGCACGTGCCCAGCTTGAGGAGGTGACCGGTGCGCACATGCAGGCCCAGTCCGACGTTGACGCCGCCGGTCCTGCTGCCGCCCAGCTCCACGAGCGTCGCGTTGCGCTTGACAATCAGATTTCGCAGCTCACGCGCGAGCAGCGCGATGTGCAGCGTGTGGCCGACAACGCCGCGCTCGAGCTTGCCAAGGTGAAGGACTCGCTGAGCAACGCCGAGGTCGAGGACAACATGTACGCCTCGCGCCTGGAGCAGATCGACGAGCAGCTCGAGGAGGTCACGGCCTCGCTCGAGAGCCGTCGCGACCGCGCTGAGGAGCTCGAAGGCGCGCTCGATCAGGCCCGTCAAGCCCAGGTCGATGCGCGTGAGGCCACCGAGGTCGCTCGTGCGGCGTTGAAGGACTTGCGTAATCGCGAGAGCGAGGCGCGCAACAAACTGTCCGAGGTTCGCTCTGAGCTCGCGAGCCAAAAGAAGCTCGATGCCCGCATGGCAGACAGCTCGCCGCTGGTGAGCCGTCTGATGGGTGCGCTGGGCGATGATGTCTCGGGTCGTCTGGGCGACGTGCTCGAGGCTCCTCGTGAGCTCGAGGGCCTGGTCGAGCAGCTGCTTTCTGGCGATATCGATGCTCTTTTGTTTGATGATGCCGCTACGCTTGAGCGCGCCGGTCGTGCGGCTCTGGACCAAAAGAAGGCCTCGGGCGAGGCGCTGCTGATGGCGCGCGGCGTGAGCGGCGGTGCTGCTGCTAAGGGTGCTGCCGGTTCGCGTCTGGTCGATCGTCTGTCCGTGCGCTCCGGTTATGGCCCGGTTGTCGAGGCCCTGCTCGGCGGCTATTACGTGGTCGATGACTTGGCCGCCGCGCTGGCGGCACCAGTCGTTGACGGTGTGACCTACGTGACTCCCGATGGCGCCCGCGTGAGCTGTGGCGGCCTGGTGCGCGTGGGGCTCGATGCCGGCGAGGCTTCGGGTGCCTTGGAGCGCAAGCGTCGCATTCGCGAGTTAGAGGGCCTGGAGCCCGATCTGGCTGCCGTGTTTGAGCATGTGTCAGACCAGGTCGTCGAGGCCAATGCGGCCGTCGAGGAGGCGCGTGCCGCCGAGGGCGATGCCGCCGGCGAGATCGCCCGTCTTGAGGGCGAGCGCCGCTCGCTGCTTTCCGAGATCGGCCGCTTGGAGCAAAGCGCCAACAATGCCGAGGTCGAGCGCGTGCGCATCTCGAAGCGCCGCGAGCAGGCCGCCGAGGCCGTCCGCGCTGCGCGTCCGCGCGTTGACGAGCTCACCCGTTCGCGCGACGAGGCCCGTGCGCAGGCAAGCGACCTTGGTCTTCAGATTGCCGAAGCCAACGATGAGCTCGATCGCGTGCGCCGTGACGATTCTGAGGCAGCCGGTAAGCTCGCCGATGCCAAGGTCCGCCTGGCTCAGACGAGCGAGCGCCTGCGTTCGCTGAAGGGCCGCGTGCCCGATCTTGAGCATCGTCTGGAGGGCATCGACCGCCGTATCCGCGGAACACGCCAGGCCTCGCGCTCGCTCGAGTTGCTGCGCCTGCGCGTCGACCCCATGCACGAGCGCTATTCGGCCCTGCTGGAGCGCGCGTCGGATTGGGCCGCGCGCCTGCGTGACCAGGCTTCGCTCGAGGAGGCGGACTCGGCCTCGCTCAAGAAGACCATCGAGGACGCCAAGGCCGAGGTCTCCCGCGCCAAGGAGCGGGTCGATGCCGCCACGGCGACGCAAAACGAGTTCAAGGTCGCACGCGGCAAACTCGAGGTGCAGGTAGAGGCGGCCATCAAGGCCATTACCGCCGATGGCACCACGGTGCTCGAGGAAGCTCTCATGCTTCCTGCGCCCACCGACCGCGACGCCGCCGAGCGCGAGCTCAACCAGCTCGTGCGTCAGATCAACAACCTGGGCCCTGTGAACCAGGTTGCGATGGAGGAGTACGAGCAGCTCAAGCGCCGCGCCGATTATATCGAGGAGCAGCTGGCCGATCTGGAGAGCGCGCGCAAGGCGCTCACCAAGATTACCGTGGCCATTGACCGTAAGATGCGTAAAGCCTTCCTGGTGACCTTTGAGAAGGTCGATGCGAACTTCCGCGAGATCTTCGCCATGCTGTTCCCGGGTGGCCAGGCGCATCTGGAGATGACCGACCCCGAGCATCCTGCCGAGACGGGCATCGAGGTCGTGGCGCAGCCGCGCGGCAAGCGCATCACCAAGATGATGCTCATGTCGGGCGGCGAGAAGAGCCTGACGGCGCTCGCCTTGCTCTTTGCCGTGTATCGCACGCGTACGGTGCCGTTCTATGTGCTGGACGAGGTCGAGGCGGCGCTCGATGACGCCAACCTGTCCAAGCTCATCGGCGCGCTCGATGTTTTGCGTTCCGATACGCAGCTCTTGGTTATCTCGCATCAGCGCCGTACTATGGAGGACGCTGACGTCCTCTACGGCGTCTCGATGCAAGCCGACGGCGTCAGCCGCGTCGTCTCGCAAAAACTTGATCGCGAAACCGGAAAGGTCGTGAATGCATAATGGGATTCTTCGATGCTCTCTCGCGCGGACTTGAGCGCAGCCGCGAGGCCCTCAACGAGGTCTTTTACTTTGGCGGCGAGGTCGATGAGGATTTTTGGGAGGATCTAGAGGACACCCTCGTCATGGGTGACATGGGCGCCGAGGTCGCCATTCAGGTCTCCGATGACCTGCGCGATACCGCGGCCAAGAAGAACCTCAAGACCGCTCCGCAACTCCGTCGCGCCCTGGCCGAGCAGCTCGAGCAGCATTTTGTGCCCGCCGAGCGCGATCCGTTCTCCGACACGCCGAGCTGCGTGCTGTTTGTGGGTATTAACGGTGCCGGCAAGACCACGACGGTCGGCAAGATCGCGAGCGCTATGGCTGCCCGCGGCAAGAACGTCGTGATCGGTTCGGCCGATACCTTCCGCGCCGCCGCCATCGAGCAGCTCGATGTGTGGGGCCAGCGCGCCGGCGTTCCCGTCATCAAGCGCGACCGCGGCTCCGATCCGGCGAGCGTGTGCTATGACGTGCTCGATGAGGCCGACAAGCGCGGCAGCGACCTGGTGCTTATCGACACTGCCGGCCGTCTGCACACGAGCCCCGAGCTCATGCGCGAGCTTGCCAAGGTGGTCAACGTGACGCGTAAGCGCGCCGCCAATATGGCCGCCGGCCCCATGCCCGTCTCGGTCGTCCTAGTAATCGATGCCGCAACAGGCCAAAACGGTCTGAACCAGGCGCTCGAGTTTAACGAGGCGCTGGGCCTGGACGGTATTATCATGACTAAGCTCGACGGCACGGCTAAGGGTGGCATCGCCATGGCTGTGGCCGAGAAGCTCAAGCTCCCGATCCTGCGCGTGGGCGTGGGCGAGCAGGTTGATGACCTGCAGGAGTTCAATGCCAAAGATTTCTGCCGCGCCCTGGTGGGCGAGTCCAACTAAGGAGTGACTAGTGTTTGATTCTCTGAGCGATCGCCTCAACGACACATTTGACCGCCTGCGTGGCAAGGGTAAGCTGACCGAGGCCGATATTACTTCTGCCATGCGCGACATTCGCATGGCGCTGCTCGAGGCCGACGTCAACTTCAAGGTCGTCAAGGAGTTCGTCGCCAAGACCAAGGAGCGCTGCATGACCGCCGAGGTCATGGAGTCGCTGTCGCCGGCGCAAAACGTCGTCAAGATCGTGCTCGACGAGCTCACCGAGATGCTCGGCTCCACCGAGAGCAAGCTCGTCTTTAGCAACCGCATTCCCAATGTCATCATGCTCGTGGGCCTTCAGGGCTCCGGTAAAACCACGGCAGCTGTAAAGCTGGCCTACCTGCTCAAGAAGCAGGGCCGCTCGCCGCTGCTCGCCGCGTGCGACGTCTACCGTCCCGCCGCCGCCGACCAGCTGGCCACGCTCGGTGGAGAGATCGGCGTACCGGTCTTCCGTGGTGACGGCGAGCACCCGGTTGATATCGCCAAGGGCGCCATCCAGGAGGCCGTCGACCACCTGCGCGACGTGGTCATCGTCGATACCGCCGGTCGTCTGCAGATCGACGAGCAGATGATGCAGGAGGCCGTGGACATCAAGAAGGCCGTCAAGCCCGATCAGGTGCTGATGGTCGTCGATGCCATGACCGGCCAGGATATCGTCAACGTCGTCTCGACCTTCGCCGGTCGCACCGACTTTGACGGTGTGATCATCTCCAAGCTCGACGGCGATGCCCGTGGCGGTGGCGCGCTTTCCGTGCGCCAGGTGACCGGCAAGCCCATCAAGTTCGTGAGCATGGGCGAGAAGCCCGATTCGCTGGAGCCGTTCTACCCCGACCGCATGGCCAAGCGCATCTTGGGCATGGGCGACGTCGTCGGCATCATCGAGAAGGCCCAGGAGGCGGCCGACGCCGAGCAGCTCGAGGCCGCCGAGCGCATGCTGCGCGAGGGCTTTACCATGAACGACATGCTCGACCAGATGAAGGCCGTCAAGAAGATGGGCGGCATGAAGGGCATTCTGGGTATGCTCCCCGGTGGCCAACGCGCGCTCAACCAGATGGGCGGCAACCTGGACGAGGGCATCTTCGACAAGAACGAGGCCATCATCATGTCGATGACCAAGGAGGAGCGCCTGCGTCCCTCCATCATCAACGGCCAGCGTCGCGCCCGTATCGCCAAGGGCGCCGGCGTGACCCCCACCGAGGTCAATAGCCTTATGAAGCAGTGGGGCGAGATGAATAAGATGATGGGCCGCATGCGCTCGATGGCCAATCAGGCACAGGCTGGTGGCAAGAAGGGCAAGAAGGGTAAGAAGGGCAAAAAGATGCGCATGCCCAATATTCCCGGTCTGGATGCCATGGGTCTGGGCGGCATGGGCGGCCTGGGAATGGGCGGCCCCAAGTCCGATATGGATCTGCTGCGTCAGATGGAAGCGCAGATGCGCAATAAGAAATAGGGCTGTAATTCCAGCTTGATATGGCAAAGGCCACTCGGAAGCTACCGGGTGGCCTTTGTCGTTGGCTTTGATTGTTGGGTTGCGTTCAGCGTCGTGCCCCGAGCTCGCGGTGCCGTGCCGTTAGTGGCAGCCGCAGCCCTCGTGGCCCTCGTGCTCGTGATGGCCGTGGCAGCTGCAGGAATTGCCATGCTCTTGGGCGTGCTCGTGGTCGTGGCCGTGGCAGCCGCACGTGGCCTCGCCGTTCTGTGCGAGCGTGCCGGCGATAAGGGCCTTGACGCACGCGTTGCAGCTGCCCTGGGCACCTGCGTATACCGTGATGCCGGCTTGGGCAAGTGCGTTGATAGCGCCACCGCCGATGCCGCCGCAGATGAGCGTGTCCACGCCGCCGTTGGCGAGCAGGCCCGCAAGGGCACCGTGGCCGGTGCCGCCGGTGCCCACGACCTGCTCGTTGAGTACCTTGCCATCCTGAATGTCGTAGATCTTGAACTGCTCGCTGCGGCCAAAGTGCATAAAGATGTTGCCGTTGTCGTACGTGGTTGCCACCCTCATGGTGTCGACCTCCTTTGCTGGCCATGCGGCCGTTGTCGTGTTGATGGGGGAGTACGCGATATTGCCGCCTTCGATGATGAGCGCCCGACCATTTACCAGCGCGTTTGCCACCTTGCGATGCGCTCGGCTGCAAATGGCCGCCACCGTGGCGCGCGCGATGCCCATCTGCTGTGCGACTGCCTCTTGGTTAAGGCCTTCCAGGTCGCACAGGCGCAGCGCCTCGAGTTCGTCGACCGTCATGTCGATGGCATCTCCGCTGGCAAGGCCGTCGGGGGTAAAGCCGCGATATTCGGGGATGATCCCAACACGGCGTAATTTTTCGCGTCTTCCGGCCATACGCACTCCTTATCTGACATATGTCAACAATAGAATAGCGAACGCGTGGATTTGCGCAAGGAATTTCTGGCATATGTCAGAAAATGAGGGCTTATGTTTGGGCTGTGGGGCCGCGCGTGCCTGGGCTACAATGAATCTCGCTTGTAGGCGACTGACAGGAGGGTCAATGAGCAAGGCTGATCAACAGTTTGTAGCCATGTGCCGCGATATTCTGGACCATGGCACCACCACCGAGGGCCAAAAGGTCCGCCCGGTGTGGGAGGACGGCACCCCTGCCTATACCATTAAAAACTTTGGCGTTACGGCACGCTACGATCTGCGTGAGGAGTTCCCCGCGCTCACCCTGCGTCGCACGGCGCTTAAGTCTGCCATGGACGAGATCCTGTGGATCTATCAAAAGAAGTCCAATAACGTGCATGACCTCAACAGCCATATTTGGGATGAGTGGGCCGACGAGACCGGCTCCATCGGCAAGGCCTACGGGTACCAGATTGGGCAGAAGAGCCATTATGCCGAGGGCGATTTCGACCAGATGGACCGAGTGCTGTACGACCTTAAGAACACGCCGTACAGCCGCCGCATTATGACGAATACCTATGTGTTTAGCGACCTGTCCGAGATGCACCTGTATCCGTGCGCCTACAGCGTGACCTATAACGTGACTCAGCGCCCGCAGGACGACAAGCCGACGCTCAACATGATTCTCAATCAGCGCAGCCAGGATATTTTGGCCGCGAACAACTGGAATGTGTGCCAGTACGCCATTTTGCTGATGATGGTCGCGCAGTCGGTCGATATGATCGCTGGCGAGCTGCTGCACGTGATCGCCGATGCCCATATTTACGACCGTCATGTCGATATCGTCCGAGAACTTATCGAGCGTCCGCAGTTTGCGGCGCCTAAGGTAACGCTTAACCCCGACGTGCACGATTTCTATGCGTTTACGACTGATGACCTCATCGTCGAGGGCTACGAGCACGGCCCGCAGGTCAAGAACATTCCCATTGCGGTGTAGGTGGTGCTTATGACGTGTAAGCTATCTGCCATCGTCGCCGTGTGCGATGACTGGGGCATTGGGTGCGAGGGCGACATGGTGGTTTCCAATCGCGCCGACATGCGCCATTTTGTGGCCTGCACTAAAGGTTGCCCGGTCATCATGGGGCGCAAGACGCTGCTGAGTTTTCCCGGCGGGCGTCCGCTTAAGAACCGCCGCAATATCGTGCTCACGCGCGATGAGGACTTTGCTCCCGAGGGCGTCGACGTGGTGCATAGCATCGACGAAGCGCTCGCCGCGGTAGCCGATGAGCCCGTTGCGTGGGTGATTGGCGGCGGCGATGTCTATCGGCAGTTTTTGCCGTATTGCGTCGAGGCCGAGGTCACGCATAACCATTGCGTGCATGACGTGGATACGTACTTTCCCGATTTGGATGCCGATCCCGCGTGGGAGATTGCGCGGCGTGACGGTGTTGCCACGATTGCCTCGGGCGAGGGAGACGAGGGTGTCGATTATGAGTTCGTGACGTATCGTCGCGTTGAGGCGTAAATCGTCTGGCGTGAACGGTATCATCGGGTTGTTTGAATGCATGGGGCGGCGCTTAGCGTCGCCTCGTTTGGTATAGATGTGCTGTAAAGAAGGGTGCGGGCTGGCTGCTATGACTGATGCCGTTGAGGTGCTGCGAATCGATTCTCTCGAGGACGAGCGGCTCGATGCCTACGTGCGACTGACCGAGCGTGAGCTTCGCTGCGTGCTGGAGCCGCAGAAGGGCATTTTTATCGCCGAGAGTGCCAAGGTCATCGAGCGTGCGGTTCGCGCCGGATACGAGCCGGTGAGCTTTCTTTTGGGCGAGCGCTGGCTCGACCAGATGATGCCGCTGTTTGAGCGCCTGATTGTGCGCGAGGGCGCGGGTCCGGTTCCTGTGTTCGTTGCCTCCATGGAGCTTATGGAGCAGCTGACGGGCTTCAATGTGACGCGCGGTGCGCTCGCGGCATTCCGTCGTCCACGTCAGATTCCGGTAGCCGAGTTCTTGGGTGGCGTCGTCGATGCGGCGGGGGAGCGCCCGGTGCGCGTGTGCGTGCTCGAGGGCATTGTCGACCACACCAATGTCGGCGCGATTTTCCGCTCGGCGGCTGCGCTGAACGTCGATGGCATTTTGGTGAGCCCTACGTGCTGCGATCCGCTGTACCGTCGCTCGGCCCGCGTGAGCATGGGCACGGTGTTTCAGGTGCCCTGGACGCGCATTGGCAGCGAGGCGCGCGTATGGCCGCATGATGGGCTGGCGGCGCTGCACAATGCCGGCTTTTCGTGTGTCGCCATGGCGCTGACGGATGATTCGGTGTCGCTGGACGATCCCGCGCTCCAGGAGATTGACCGCCTGGCAATCTTTATGGGCACCGAGGGTGCTGGCTTGGGCGCCAAGACCATTGCAGGCTGCGACCGCGCTGTGCGTATTCCGATGGCGCATGGGGTCGATTCGCTCAACGTGGCCGCGGCAAGTGCTGTTGCCTTTTGGCAGCTGTGCCCGCATGTGAGCAACGAGTACCACTACCAGCCGGGGCTGTATCACTAGGCAGATAGTTAGCACCGGGCTCTGGTTCGGGGCGTTTCGGCCGACGTCGGTCGGTGCTAAGCTGGTATTGGCTTTGGTCTTAAATTGCCGTTTTGTTGTTTGACGTACGCTGGTGGGGAGGGCGTGTGGCTAAGAAATCTACGGCTATCGATGTAACGCAGGGCGTTATTTGGCAGCAGCTACTGTCGCTGTGCGTCCCTATCTTTTTTAGTTCGTTCTTTCAGCAGGCATACACGCTTATCGGTACCTATATCGTCGGTCAGTTTGGCGGCAAGCTCGCGCTGGGTGGCATTCAGGCCACGATGGTGCTTACGGAGCTCTGCATCGGCTTTTGTGTCGGCGTCGGTGCCGGCTGCGCGGTCATTACGGGCCAGTTTTTTGGCCAGCACGATGACGAGCGCCTGAGCCGATCGGTCCATACGGCTATGACGCTCGCGCTGGTGGGCGGCATTGTCATTTCCATTCTGGGCATGGTGTTTGTCGAGCCGATGCTTGTGTTGATGAATACACCGCATGAGCTGCTGGCCGAGGGTGTGGCGTATGCCCGTTGCTACTTTGCCGCCATGTTTGCGGCGCTGCTGCTCAATATGGGGACGGCGCTGTTGCGCGCCGTGGGCGACACGCGCGGTCCGGCGGTTATTATTGCCTCCGGCTGCTTCGTCAATGTGGCATTCGACATTCTTTTTGTCGCCGTGCTGCACATAGAAGCGCTGGGCTGCGGCATCGCGGTGGCGCTGACTATCTGCACCAATGCCACGATGATTGTGATCCGCATGATGCGCGCTCCGGGTGCGTGGCGTCTTTCGCTCTCAAAGCTCGGTATTGACCCCGGTATCTGCAAGAGCATGCTATCGTGCGGTTTGCCGCTGGGCGTTCAGTCTGCGGCGTATTCGATCTCCAATGTTTTGATTCAGGTGTCGGTCAACTCGTTTGGAGCCGATGTCACGACCGCTTGGGGCCTTTCCGGCCGCCTGGACGGCATTATCTGGATGGTTACCGAGGCACTCGGCGTGTCGATCACCACGTTCTCGGCGCAGAACTTTGGTGCGCGCAATTACGATCGCATGCGAAAGGGATACCACACGTCGCTCGTGCTGTCGTTTATGCTCATTGGTGGCCTGTCTGCCGTGCTGCTTGTGTTCTCGGGTCCGTTGTCGCGTTTGTTCATCGACGATGCCGCGATTTCGGCCTACACCACGACGATTCTTCATTTCATCGCGCCGTTCTACGCGATCTTCTCGATTATCGAAAACGCGTCTGGCTCCATCCGCGGCGCTGGCGTGAGCTTCCAGCCTATGATGCTCACGATCTTCGGCACGGTCGTGCTCCGCGTGGCGTGGGTGTTCGCGATTATGCCGCTCGACCCCTCGCTCGAGCATCTGCTGCTGGTCTACCCCGTAACCTGGGTAATCACCGCCGCGATGTTCACCGTCTACCATCACAGCGGCAACTGGCTAGGCCGCGCCACTGCCTGATGATCCCTGGGGGACGGAGGAAAACGGATCATTGCTCTCCGTCGTGATGTCGATGATCCGTTTGCCTCCGTCCCCTTCGGATCAATTAGTATTCGATGCCTTGGCGGGCTAGGAGGCCTTCGTCGAAGTAGTGTTTGATGGGACGCATTTCGGTTACTAGGTCGGCAAGGTCGGCGAGGGGCAGCAAGCCGCGGCCGGTGAGCACGAGCTCTGTGGTGGTCGGTTTCATCGCAATCAACGCTTCGACATCTTCGCGCGTCACAAAGCCCCGTCGCATGGCTTCTCCCAGTTCATCCAAGATCAGCATGTCTACCTGGCTAATCTGCTCGCGTGCGAGCTCCATGATCTGCGCGGCGCAAGTCTCGGGCGTGTCGCGGTCGGCCTGTACGATGCGTAGCCCCAGACGCGGCGCGGCATCGTGTTCGGCGCAGTGCAGCTTCTTTGCAAATTGCAGCATAAGTACGTTGAGCCCATAACCTGTGGCGCGCAAAGCCAGCCCCAAGGCGGCCGTGGTTTTGCCCTTGCCGTCGCCCGTGTAGATTTGAACCTTGCCGACTTCCAGTGATGCCATCTCTGTCCTTTCGTGCTCGGCGTCGGTTTATCGCCGTCCTGGTTGGGTATTCTAGAAAGCATTATCAACCCCAGTAGATGGAGTTCAAGCAGATGGAGATGGATGACAACAAACGTAGGCGGAATATGATTCTCTACGTGCTCATCGCCTTCGTCGTCTACCTCGTGCTCTCGACCGTTCTGTTCCCCAACATCGGTCACACGCAGCAGATTACGAAGACCGATTACTCGACGTTTGTCAAAGCGCTTGATAAGAAGAGCGTCGACAAGGTCGAGTACAACACTGACGATTACACGATTTATTACACTAAAAAGGGCGAGGACGAGAACATCGCCTACAAGACGACCGGTGTGCCGAATGACGCGGGCTTTACCGATCGCGTGCTTGAGTCTGGCGCTTCGCTGGAGTCGGTCGTTCCCGACAAGAGCTCGGGCCTGATGACCTACTACCTGATTACGCTCATTCTTCCCATGGCGATTTTCTTCCTGATTGGCTGGTGGCTCAACCGCCGCATGAAGAAGGCTATGGGCGATGACGGCCCGTCGATGAACTTTGGCGGCGGTGGTTTTGGCGGCGGCGGATTGGGTAAGTCCGGCGCGCGCGTGATCGCCTCCAAGGACGTGGGCGTGACCTTTAAGGACGTCGCCGGCCAGGAAGAGGCCAAGGAGTCCCTCAAGGAGGTCGTCGACTTTCTGGAGAAGCCGCAGCGCTACGAGGAGATCGGCGCCAAGCTGCCGCGCGGCGCTCTTCTTGTGGGCCCTCCGGGCACTGGTAAGACCCTGCTTGCCAAGGCTGTGGCCGGCGAAGCTGGTGTTCCGTTCTTTAGTATTTCTGGTTCTGAGTTCGTCGAGATGTTCGTCGGCCGTGGCGCTGCCAAGGTGCGCGATCTGTTTAAGCAGGCCAAGGAAAAGGCCCCGTGTATCGTCTTTATCGATGAGATCGATACCATCGGTAAGAAGCGTGACGGCGGTGGTTTTAGCGGCAACGACGAGCGCGAGCAGACGCTCAATCAGCTGCTGACCGAGATGGACGGCTTCGATAACCACAAGGGTATCGTTGTGCTTGCCGCAACCAACCGTCCCGACAGCCTCGATCCCGCCCTGTTGCGCCCCGGTCGTTTTGACCGCCGCATCCCCGTTGAGCTGCCCGACCTGACCGGACGTAAGAACATTCTTGAGCTGCATGCCAAGAGCGTGAAGACGCAGCCGCCGATCGATCTGACCGCGATTGCCCGCGCCACGCCCGGTGCCTCGGGCGCCGACCTGGCCAATATCATCAACGAGGGCGCGCTGCGTGCTGTCCGCGAGGGTCGCAAGCGCGCCACGCAGGACGATTTTGAGGAGTCGGTGGAGGTCGTCATCGCCGGCCAGCAGCGTAAGTCCACGGTTCTGTCCGACCACGAGAAACAGGTTGTTTCGTACCACGAGATCGGCCATGCCATCGTTGCCGCCCGCCAGAAGGGTTCTGCGCCGGTTACCAAGATCACCATCGTGCCGCGTACGAGCGGTGCTCTGGGCTACACCATGCAGGTCGAGGAGGATGAGCGCTTCCTGACCACGCGCCAGGAAGTCCTGGACAAGCTCGCCGTCTACTGCGGCGGACGTGCTGCCGAGGAGCTGATCTTTGGCGAGATGACGACTGGCGCGGCCAATGATATCGAGCAGGCCACCAAGCTCGCCCGCAACATGGTGACGCGCTTTGGTATGTCGGATGAGTTTGGCATGATGGCGCTCGGTACCGTACAGAATGCCTACCTTAACCAAGACACGTCGCTCACCTGCGCCCCCGGTACGGCCGAGCGCGTCGACGCGATCGTCGCCAAGCTGATCGAGGATGCGCACGATCGCGCCCTGCAGATCCTCAAGGAGAACAAGTTTAAGCTCCATGAGCTGGCTCGTTATCTGTACAAGAAGGAGACCATCACGGGCGAGGAGTTTATGAATCTCCTCACGCGTGAGAATCCGCTGATGCCAAAGCAGCAGTAATACTAGTTGCGCAGTGTCGATCGCCCCATTTGAGTGTTCATCTCAAATGGGGCGATTTTGCGTGAGGAGAGTTGTTATATGAAGATCGTGGTAAGTGCCTGCTTGATGGGCGAGAGCTGTAAGTATAACGGGCTCGATAATTACCATCGCGAGTTGGTCGAGGCTTGCGATGGTACGGGGACCGAGGTCTTACTGGTATGCCCCGAGGTTTTTGGTGGCCTGCCCACGCCGCGCAAGCCATCCGAGATTGTGGACGGTGAGGTCCGCACCTGCGAGGGCATCTCGGTCGATTGCGAGTTTCGCCTGGGTGCCCAGCGCGCGCTCGATATGTGCGAGCACTTTGGCGGCCCGTCCGAGATCTCTGTGTGCGTCCTTCAGGACCGTAGCCCCTCGTGCGGCGCGGGTCGCGTCTACGATGGCACCTTTAGCGGTACGCTCACCGCGGGCAACGGTGTTTTTGTCGATCTGCTGCTGCGTCACGGGTACCGTGTGATTCCGGCTAGCGAGTTCGATCCCAGCATGCTGGAACATTGTCCATAGCACTCGAACCCAACACTTCCTCACGGGTGACCGTTTTGGCATCATCCGTGAAG
>CALBOJ010000017.1 GCA_937896835.1 uncultured Collinsella sp. | reverse complement strand
TAAAACGTCTTGAGGTCGATGCAGATGTAGGTGTGCTGCTCGTGCGCCATCCGTGCCTCCCATCAAACACATGTTCTTATCGAATACCTGTTCGATAATACCTGCTCGACCGGACACCGTCAAAACCTGTCCCTATTTGGCAGGTATGGTCGTGCGGTTGCATCGGGTTTTTAACGCAGCCCTAAAGAGCGCGAAACAGCTCGGAAAAGCTCGCTTCGTAGCATGAGCCTATTGAACGATACCGCCTATACGCACGGAAGGGTTGTGGGAAAGATGGTCAATTATGGGTTTGGTATGCCGACGCGCCTTGTTGCGGATGGAGATGTGGCTCGCTGGTGCGGGCGATTGGTCGCTCACTACGGTGGCACCAAGGCGCTGGTTGTACTGGGCGGTGACAAGCATACGCGCGATGAGCTCGTCTCGGCAGCACTCGGCTCGCTTGATCGAGCTCTGCTCGAACGCGTGCTTTTTCGCTGCGGCTCGGTTGAAGGCGACGGGGGAGACGAGCTGATCGACGAGGCCGTGGCCCTGGCGACCGATGAGGGCGTGGACTTTGTCCTGGCGATCGGCGATGCCGATACGGCGGGCTTTGCGCGCGAACTCGCTCGTCGCATGGCCGTACTCGATGCCGGCGAAGACGGTTTTGCCCCTTATGGATGTATCGTCTCGGAGGGCAAAGTGCCTGCCGTCGTGGGGGCCGGCGAGGTTCCCGTTTTTGCCATCATCGCGCCCGAACTGCTGGAGGGCATCGGGTTTCCTCTGCGTGAGTTGCTCGGTAACGTCTGCGCTGCGGCCTAATATTTGGCATAAAGGGATAGGTTATTTTTGATTGGTAAAGCGTTTGACCTGCCAAATTAAACCTGTCCCTTTTTGGTCGGTTGCCGTTTGGGGGCCGATTGGCAACGCTCGCTGATTATAGTCTTGACCTGCGCTAGAATAGTGGCATCTGAATGTCCGGGCGCATGGAGGCGTGCGCCCGTATGCTGAGGAGGACTCTATGGCAACTGTTGCCGCACCTATCGATGCTACGTCGACTGCCGCTTGGAAGGCGCTCGAGGCCCATCAGGAGAAGCTCGAGGCCGAGGGTATCGACCTCAAGGCCTGGTTCGCCGCCGATGCCGAGCGCGTGAACAAGCTGAGCTTTGACGCCGGTGACCTGCACTTCGACCTGTCCAAGAACCTGGTGACTGATGAGACCGTCAAGCTGCTGTGCGATCTTGCCCGCGAGGTGAAGCTCGAGGAGCGCCGCGACGCCATGTTCTCCGGCGAGCACATCAACACCACCGAGGACCGCGCCGTCCTGCACACCGCGCTGCGCCGCCCGGCAAGCGAGAAGGGCCAGCTCATCGTCGACGGCCAGGACGTCGTCGCCGACGTGCACGAGGTTCTCGACCGCATGTATGCCTTCGCCGAGCGCGTGCGCTCCGGTGAGTGGAAGGGTGTTACCGGCAAGAAGATTGAGCACCTGGTGTCCATCGGCATCGGCGGCTCCGATCTGGGCCCGGTCATGGCCTACGAGGCCTTGCGTCCCTATGCCGACGCCGGTATCGATTGCCGCTATATCTCCAACATCGATCCCAACGACCAGGCCGAGAAGCTCAAGGGTCTGGATCCCGAGACCACGCTCGTGATCATCGTCTCTAAGACCTTCACCACGCTCGAGACCCTCACCAACGCCCGCGAGGTCAAGACCTGGATGCTCGAGCAGCTCAAGGCTCAGGGCGCCATCGACGGCTCCGATGAGCAGAACGCCGAGGCCGTGGCCAAGCACTTTGTCGCCGTTTCCACCGCACTCGAGAAGGTCGAGGCCTTCGGCATCGACCCCGCTAACGCTTTTGGTTTCTGGAACTGGGTCGGTGGCCGCTACTCTGTCGACTCCGCCGTGGGCCTGTCGCTGATCGTCGTGCTCGGCCCCGAGCGCTTCCAGCAGTTCCTCGAGGGCTTCCACGCCATCGACGAGTACTTCTGCAACACGCCGCTCGAGAACAACGCCGTCGCGCTGATGGGCCTGCTCAACGTCTGGTACGTCAACTTCTTCGGTTCCAAGAGCCACGCCGTGCTGCCGTACTGCCAGTACCTGCACCGTTTCCCGGCCTACCTGCAGCAGCTCACCATGGAGTCCAACGGCAAGCACGTCCGCTGGGACGGCAGCGCTGTGACCTCCGATACCGGTGAGATCTTCTGGGGCGAGCCCGGCACCAACGGTCAGCACGCCTTCTACCAGCTGCTGCACCAGGGCACCGTGGTGGTTCCGGCCGATTTCATTGCCTTCGCCAATACCGCCAACCCTGCGACCGACAGCGGTCAGGACGTGCACGAGCTGTTCCTGGGCAACTTCCTGGCCCAGACCAAGGCGCTCGCCTTTGGTAAGACGGCCGATGAGGTGCGCGCCGAGGGCACGCCCGAGCAGATCGTCCCGGCCCGCTGCTTTGAGGGCAACCGTCCGACGACCTCGATCTTCGGTGACACGCTGACCCCGTTTGCGCTCGGCGAGCTCATCGCCCTGTACGAGCACATCACGTTTGTCGAGGGCACGGTCTGGGGCATCGACTCCTACGACCAGTGGGGCGTTGAGCTGGGCAAGCAGCTTGCCAAGCAGATCACCCCGGCCTTCCACGACGACGCTGCCAAGGCCGAGCAGGACGCTTCGACCCAGGCGCTCATCGAGTTCTACCGCGCTCACCGCAAGTAGTTTTTACGGCCGAGCTGGCTTATGGCTGAAAGGGGCCCGTATCCGTTGGGATACGGGCCCTTGCTATTTGGATAGGATGGAATGTATCGGGAGGCGCCTCGACGGGCATCGCAATCGTCGAAGGCGCGCCGTTCATGTTCGGGACAATATGACTTTTTACCCGTTGCAGACAGAGCCGCCGTGGGTGTTCTGTATGATGGCTCAGACAAGGTTGTTCAATGATGGGGAGGCATATATGGCAATCAAAGCCATCGCAATGGATATCGACGGTACACTCACCAACGACCAAAAGGTCATCAGCCCGCGTACGCGCGAGAAGCTGCTCGCGGCGCAGGAGTCGGGCATTAAGCTCATTTTGGCTTCGGGCCGTCCCGCATGGGGGCTGCACGCCTTGGCGCAGGAGCTCGACCTCCAAAACCATGACGGTCTGCTAGTCGCTTTCAATGGCGCGCATGTGGTCGACGCTCAGACCGATGAGGTCCTTTTTGACCAGGGCATGCCGGCTGACGAGCTGCACCGTCTGATTGATCATCTGCGCAATTTCGACGTGATTCCTATGATTTCGCTCGGTCGCGATTTGCACGTCGAGGACTCGTACCATTGCATGATCACGCTGCCTGACGGCTCGCAGAAGAATATCGTCAAGTATGAGCGCGATGCGTGCGATCTTAAGATCCGCGAGGTCGAGAGCTTGCATGAGGTTGTGGACGCTTATCCCGTGGACAAGCTGCTGACGGCGGGCGATCCGGCCTACCTGCAGGCGCATTACGAGGAGATGTATGCGCCCTTTACCCAGACGCTTTCGGGCATGTTTACGGCCGACTGGTACTTTGAGTACACGGCGCCCGGTATCGACAAGGCTCGTGCGCTCGAGGGTGCCCTGCCCAAGCTCGGCATCGATGCCAGTGAGGTCGTATCGTTTGGCGACGGCCAGAACGACAAGTCCATGATTGAGTGGGCCGGCACAGGTGTAGCCATGGGCAACGCCGTCGATGAGGTTAAGGCAGTTGCCCAGATGGTGACCGCCAATAACAACGAAGACGGTATCGCGGTGGCACTCGATAAGCTACTGGGCTAGAATCGCCGATAATGCATGGTTCGGGCGCCTGCTTACAGGCGCCCTTTTGTTAGGGAGGGTGCCGTGTCCGCATTTCCGTTCGACGCCGTTATCTTTGACATGGACGGCGTCATTGTCGATACCGAGTATTACTACCTGGGCGAGACTGCCGCGTTTGCCAAGGAGCTTGGGCTGAACCTGACCCAAGAGGAGCTGAACGGTCAGGTCGGTACCTCGCATCAGTTCTTTCTCCGCATGCTGGTCGATTGGTTTGAGCGTGCCGGTAAGGGACATTTCACTGGCGAGGAAGCGTTGGCCCGTTGGGACGAGTGGGCGCATAAGCGTCCGCGCGACTATCAGGCTTTGATTAACCCAGGCGCCGTGGATACGATTCGAGAGCTGCCGCGCCGCGGCGTTCGCGTGGCGCTTGCCAGCTCGTCTCCCATGGATAGCATCGAGGAAGTGCTCAATGCGTGTGGGCTATCGGATGCCTTTGAGTATGTGGTGAGCGGCGAACAGTTTAAGGAGAGCAAGCCCGAGCCCGACATCTACCTGCATGCGCTGGACCTGCTGGGGCTGCCCGCGAATCGCTGCTGCTGCGTTGAGGATTCGGTGCCTGGCATTACTGCCGGCAAGCGAGCGGGCCTGACGGTGATTGCCAAGCGCGAGGAGCGCTTTGGATTTAGCCAAGATGCTGCGGATAAGATTATCGACCAGCTGCCGGATTTGCTGGAACTCGCGTAGGGCCAGGGTGGCACGGCAGCCATTACAGCGATCTCGTTAGGACGAGAGGGGAGCGGTGCTATGACATTTAACGTTAGCGCTCTTGGGTTTGGCGATAACGTCGTCGATCGCTACGAGCATTTCCACACTATGTATCCGGGTGGCAATGCGGTGAACTTTGCCGTGTATGCCAAGAAGTGCGGGGCTGCGCGCTCCGCGTATGTGGGTATCTTTGGAAACGACGCCGCGGCCGAGCATGTCATCGCGAGCCTTGAGGACGAGGGCGTCGAGCTCGCCAAATGTAAACAACTCATCGGCGAGAACGGCGCGGCTCGTGTTACCGTGGTCGATGGTGACCGCGTGTTTTTGGGATCGAACGAGGGCGGCATCCGCGGCGATGCGCGCTATGTGCTCGATCGTTTTGATCTGGCATATATGAAGCAGTTCGATGTGGTCCATTCGGGTAACTACTGCTTTACCGAGCGTGAGCTGCCTAAGCTGAAGGTGTCGGGTATTACCGTTTCGTTTGACTTCTCGGATGATTCGACCGATGAGTACTACGAGCAGATTGCTCCCTACGTTGACTTCGCGTTCTTTAGCGCGGCAGACGCTGCGAGCGAGGATGAGATTCGCGAGCGTCTGGCATGGGTGAAGAGCCTAGGTCCGCGTTTTGTATCGGCAACGGCTGGCGCTGAGGGCTGCATTGCCTACGATGGCGAGCGTTATTACCGCCAACTGGCTAAACCGGTAACGGATATGAAGGACACCATGGGTGCGGGTGACTCGTTCCTCACCTCGTTTTTGATGTGCTATCTCGATTCCGCCAAGCGTGGTGAGGATGGCGCCGAGGCCATCGAGCGCGCGCTCGACTTTGCTGCCGGGTTTGCCTCGACCGTGTGCGGCATGGAAGGCTCTTGGGGCCACGGAGCGCCGATTTTTGAATAGTTGAGCGGTCCCGGGAAGTCGAATTGTTGTCTTCCCGGGACCCTGTGGGCAAAAAATGCCAAATATGAGTACTGTAACTATTTTAGTAACAGCAAAATCAAGCCTTTGAGGCCCTAGCTGAGTGCCTGGGAGCGATAAAAGCCTGGATTAGACGGCTTTCGACATGTTAAAACGCCCTGATCATGAACGGCTGTACATTATCAGGGTGTTCTTTTACCGCAAAATAATGCTACTAGCATTGCAACAGTACTCATATTTGATGTTTTTTGCCCACCGGGGTCATTGGAAGTCAAATATGGAGCGCGAATTTGCCAAAACGATCGATTCGACGCCCTCCGCGGCGCATTTTTTAAGTTCGGTGATGTGCCGGGAGACGCTTTTTAGCGATGTGATGAGCTGCCGTGCGTTTATATCTGCTTGCGCTTCGGCTGGAGCGTCGGTTTCGAGTAGCAGGCGGTCGAGTGGGATCTGTCGGGCGTATTCACGACCGCGCTTGGTAGCGAGCATCCGCTCGTTCACGGAAAAAAAGCAGCCTGCGTTTCGCGCGCGGACGAACTCGTTCGAGGTGCCGCTAAACCAGTGGAAGATGATGGCGGGGGAGTTGGGGCTTAGGGTGAGTAATCCAAATGACTCAAGGGCGTCCAGTACGGTTCCTGCCGAACGAACAGCGTGAATTGATATCACGCGCCCGGCGAGAGGGTGCTGCACGAGCGCATCGCAGAGCCGGTCAAATGCCTGTATTTGTAGCGGCTCGCTTCCGGCAAAGCGCGCGGAAAAGTCGAGTCCAACCTCGCCAATTAAGCGCTCTTGCGCAGCGACCTCGCAAAGCAGATTGATTTCGGCGGTACCGCATCGCCCGTCGGCGAGCCACCAGGGGTGGAGGCCGATGCCGGCAAAGATATTTGAACGGTTGCAAGCGCGCTTCTTGGCGCGCGCAAAGTCGCGCGGATCGACGCCGCAGTCAAAGAGACCCATGCCCAGTGCCGTCGCCTCGTCGGCAACGGCGTCCGGGTGAGCCATTAAATCAAGGTGACAGTGCGCGTCAAATAACTGCTGTGCCATTGCTGCGCGTCTCGTTAATCTAGGCGCTGGCCGTCGGCGCGCACATGCTCGCACCCGCGCCCGCTGACCTGGCGGATAACCTCGCCGGCGATCATCTGTCCCATGATGGGTGGCATAAAGCTCGCAGTTCCCAGCTCGGTGCGCTCGTGGATGTTGGAAGGGTCGCGGGGCTGGGTCTTAACCGATTCCTCGCAGCTAAATAGCACGTGCAGGCTCTTGATGCCGCGTTTTTTGCATTCTTTGCGCATGATGCGGCTCATGGGATCACGTACCGTATCGAAAATGTCGGCAAAGCGGAGGCACTCGGGATGGAGCTTGTTGGCCCCGCCCATGGAGCTAACCAAACGAATGCCGTGGTCCTGAGCATATTTGGCAATGGTGAGCTTGGCCGAGATGGTGTCGATGGCGTCGACGACATAGTCGAGCTTGCCGTCCGTCTGCTCCAAAACGCTCGCGAAGAAATCATCGATGTTGTCGCTCAGCAGGTATTCGGTACGTTTGATGACGGTGGCGGCAGGATTGATATCGTGGATCATGGCTTCCATCACGTCAACCTTGCGCTTGCCGATGGTGCTGTGAAAGGCGATGGCCTGGCGATTGATATTGCTGGGTGCGATGATGTCCTTGTCCAGAATTACAAAATGCCCGATGCCGCCGCGGGCGAGTGCCTCGCAGCAGTTGGAGCCCACGCCTCCGCAGCCGAGCACCAGCACCGTAGCATCGGCGAGCTTATCGAGTGCCTCGCGGCCCATGATGATCTCGAGCTTGGTGTCGCGTGTCTCGTTGGGAGTTGCGGCTGTGGTTTCGGTCATAGACATCCTCCGATGGGGAAGCGATTCGTGTTTTAGCTATCGCCATTATAGGTATTATCGCGATTCCATTTGAGCCCTAGGGGCTTGTTGAAATGAGGCAGTGATTCGCATAAGATGAAGCAGATGGCACCCGTTGCCGCGGGTTAGCCAACTCCGAAACACGTTTGTAGCGTGAGAAGTGGCCGTCTTCGCATTACGCGGGGGCGGCTATTTTTTGAGTGTAAAATTAGACAATTAGACAAACATCTAAATATTGAGTATAGTGTGCACGTCATGAGAGATGATGAGAGGAGGTCTTATGCCGGGAGAGGGTTTTAAGGCGCTTGCCGATCCAACGCGACGGCGCATTTTGGAGTTACTGCGCGAGGGCAATTGCACGGCGGGGGAGCTTGCCGAGCATTTCGATATCAGTAAGCCGTCGCTAAGCCATCACTTGGCGACGCTCAAAAATGCCGGGTTGGTGACCGACGAGCGCCATGGCCAAAACATCGTATACAGCTTAAACACCACCGTCATGCAGGATTTAATTGGCTGGTTTATGGGCTTTACAAACACTGAAGGTGATAAGGATGAATAACGAAAACAAGGGCATTCACCCCACGGGGGTATCGTCGCGCGTGTGGATTGCGCTGGTCGCTCTGTGCGTCGCCAATGTCGTAGCGCACCTCATGGTGATGCCGAGCTTGCCTGCGCAGATTCCCACGCACTGGGGCGCGAACGGCGCCGTCGACGGTTGGGGTCCTAGCTGGATGGCCTCCGCGCTCAGCGCGCTGCCTCTGGCGCTTCTCGCAATGTTCTGCGTGGTGCCGCGCATCGACCCCAAAGGCGAGGCATATCGAACCTCGGGCAAGTTCTATCAGGGCTTCGTAATCGCCTTCACCTTGTTCATGTGCGCCATAAGCTGGCTGGGAGAGCTTACGGTCTGGGGCGTGGTGCCGGCGGTCGGTTCGGTTAACGTGCTGATTTCCGGTGTTGTCGGTTTGCTGTTCATCGGCGTAGGCAACTACTTGCCGCGTGTGAAGCAGAACTATACGCTCGGTATCAAGACACCTTGGGCGCTTGCCGATCCCGAGAACTGGCGCCGTACGCAGCGTTTTGGCGGCGCCTGCTTTATGGTGCTGGGTATTGGCCTGATTGTGATGGGCGTGGCAGGCAGCGTGCTTTCGAGTGAAGTCGTCGCCGCGGTGATTGCGGTTCTGGCGTTTGGTTCGGTTGGAGCTGTCTACGTCTACTCGTATCTGTTGTGGCGCAAATCGCAGCGAGCCGCTCGTTAAGGTTGCGGAAAACTAGCGTACGCAGTTCATAGTGTGTTAAGGGGGACTTTTCCCAGGTAGTATTAGGGGGTGTGGGCAACCATGCCCCTTTTTCGTTACGTTTCAGAGCTGATTTCCTCATTTCGTTTCTACTAAAGCGAAACAAGAATAGGGAAACAGCAGGTAGAAAGGATAAAACAGACATATGGCGGAGTTTATCTACCAGATGTATCAGGCTCGTAAGGCCCATGGCGACAAGGTGATCCTTGACGACGTGACCCTGAGCTTCTACCCCGGCGCCAAGATCGGCGTTGTGGGCCCCAACGGCATGGGTAAGTCGACCCTGCTCAAGATCATGGCCGGTATCGAGGAGGTCTCCAACGGCGATGCCAGGCTTACCCCCGGCTACACCGTGGGTATCCTGCAGCAGGAGCCGCCGCTCGACGACGACAAGACCGTCATCGAGAATGTGCGCATGGCGTTTGGCGATATGATCGCCAAGGTCGATCGCTTCAACAAGATCGGCGAGGAGATGTGCGACCCGGACTGTGACATGGACGCCCTCATGGCCGAGATGGGAAAGCTCCAGGACGAGATCGACGCCGCCGACGGCTGGGATATCGATTCCAAGCTCGGCCAGGCCATGGACGCCCTGCAGCTGCCCGATTCCGACATGCCGGTCAACGTGCTTTCCGGCGGCGAGCGCCGCCGTGTGGCCCTGTGCAAGCTGCTGCTCGAGGCTCCCGACCTGCTGCTGCTCGACGAGCCCACGAACCACCTGGACGCCGAGTCGATCCTGTGGCTCGAGCACTTCCTGCACAACTACCAGGGCGCGGTGCTTGCCGTCACACACGATCGCTACTTCCTGGATAACGTTGCCGAGTGGATCTGCGAGGTCGACCGTGGCCACCTTTATCCCTACAAGGGCAACTACTCAACGTATCTGGAGACCAAGGCCGCGCGTATCGAGGCTCAGGGTAACCGCGACGCCAAGCTCGCCAAGCGCATGGAGGCCGAGCTCGAGTGGGTGCGCAGCTCGCCCAAGGCCCGCCAGGCCAAGAACAAGGCCCGTCTGGCTCGCTACGAGGAGATGGAGGCCGAGGCCCGCGCAAGCCAGAAGCTCGACTGGACCGACATCCGCATCCCCGTTGGACCGCGTCTGGGCAACAAGGTACTCGAGGCCCATCACCTGCACAAGGAGTTCGACGGTCGCGTGCTCATCGATGACCTTTCGTTCACCCTGCCGCGCAACGGCATCGTGGGCGTCATCGGCCCCAACGGCGTGGGTAAGACCACGCTGTTCAAGACGATTGTGGGTCTGGAGCCGCTGACTTCGGGCGAGCTCGAGGTGGGCGAGACCGTCAAGATCTCCTATGTCGATCAGAACCGTTCTGGCATCGACCCCGACAAGAACCTGTGGGAGGTCGTCTCGGATGGCCTGGACCACATGATGGTCGGCGAGACCGAGGTCCCCAGCCGCGCGTACGTGGCGAGCTTTGGCTTTAAGGGCCAGGACCAGCAGAAGCGCGCTGGCGTACTCTCCGGTGGCGAGCGCAACCGTCTGAACCTGGCGCTCACGCTCAAGCAGGGCGGCAACCTGCTGCTCCTCGACGAGCCCACGAACGACCTCGACGTCGAGACACTGTCCTCGCTCGAGGCGGCGCTGCTCGAGTTCCCGGGCTGCTCGGTGGTCATTAGCCACGATCGTATGTTCCTGGACCGCGTCGCCACGCACATTCTGGCGTGGGAGGGCACCGACGAGAATCCGGGCAACTGGTATTGGTTCGAGGGCAACTTTGAGGCCTATCAGGCCAACCGTATCGAGCGCCTGGGTGAGGACGCAGCCCAGCCGCATCGTATTCACCGTAAGCTGACGCGCGACTAGATCGTTACGCGGTTTTCCAAACCGCGTAACTGCTCGACGCTGCGCGGGTCGCAAGCACCCCATCTTGCCGTTCAAGCCGTCGCTCGCGTACCGAAGTACGCGTCGCTCCTCTTTCACGGCAACCTGGGGCACTTGCGGCCCGCTCGCTGTTGGTTACGCAACATCAACAAATAAAAACGGCTCAAATCCTGATTTGGATTTGAGCCGTTTGTCGTTACTGCTCGGGTTCTTCGACTTTATCGATGACCCAGGTGGATCCGAGACCACCGGTGGTGTTGCGGCGGATGCGCACGGCAACCTCGCGACGCTCGCCGGCCTGCGTGTAGCGCAGGGGGAAGCTTGCGCGGTTTCGCGCGGCCTCGATGGTACCGCGCTCGCGGGCGATCCAGTAGTACTCGCCGACGATGCCGAGGGTATCGGCGCCGTAGGGGAGATAGGTCGACAGCTGGTGTAGCAATGGACCGGGGCAGAAGACCTCGGTTGCGAAATCGATGGGGAAGTCCTCGGGGATGGCGGGCGCTACGGGTGCGGGGGCCGGTACCATCGTCGGTGCGAAGGCCTGCTCATTGACGGACGTCACCTCGATGACGGGCGCGGGTTCGGCGCCGAGTACTGATTCGGTGTCCGCTTTCGGCATCGCCGCGGAATCTGCGGGCTCGACGATGGCAGGTGCGTCTGCGGTCGCGGTGTCGAACTCGACTTGCGGAGCGCTCTGATTCTCGACGCTCGACTTTGCCTCGATGGGCGTGGATGCCATGGTGGTGATGCCGGCGTTTGCGTTCTCGGGGTCATAGACGACCGTGAGCGAGATGGCGGGCTGCGGTGCCTCGGGCTCCGGCGTCGACTCGGTAGCGTCTTGATCTGCGGGCTCGTCGGACTGATCGTCCTCGGCCTTGTCACCAAAGACATCGCTGTTTTGGAATGCAGACGTCTCGGGCTGGTCAGCGGCTTCTTCGGTTGTCGACTTGGGAGCTTCGTTGAGCTCCGCAGTGGTTTCCTGCTCAGATATGACTTCGGGATCGGTCGTGGCGGTGATTTCGGTTTCTGCTGTTACCTCAATAGCGACTTCGATCTCTGCCTCGGGCTCGGGCTCCGGCACGGCTTCAACCATGGTTTCTGGCTTGGGACGTTTAACGTGCTTGGGACGCACGGCCTTGAGGTCCTTCTCGCCGCGCTTTTTCTTTTTGTAGGACTGCTTGGCTCCCTTGGCTGCCTTGGGCTTGTCCTCGCCCTTGGCAAGGGCGGCATCCCAAGCCTCGTTGGCGATGACGGTGGCATACAGGCGACCGCCCTTAAAGACGGTCAGCTTAATGCAGTCGTTGAGCTCCTCGAGCAGCTCGCGCGTGGACTCGAAGCCCAGGTCATAAGCGGTCATGTCGCCGGCGGCGAGCGCCTCCTCGACCTGCGTCATAAACGTTTGCTTGCCGCACCCAATCGCGTCGCGCAGCAGGCGATACAGATAGATGTGGTTGCCCAGCGAAAGCGTGGGCCTAACTATTGTCTTGCTCATGGCAAATCTCCTCTTTACACACCAAAGCATCTTACCATCGCACGGGACGTGCCACCTCGGCACCCAAGGCAAACGGGCGCGAACCGCTGTCGATTCGCGCCCGTTATACAGGTCGGTTATCTATGAGAGGCAAATGTGCTTAGTTGCCCGATGCCGTGCCTTGGCTCGAGTTGTCAGATGCCGTGCCAGACGCGGTTCCGCTCGAGCTGTTCGAGCTGTTGGTGTTGCTGCTGTCTGCTGTGCCCGTTCCTGAAGTGGTGTCGCTTGTCTGGCCGCCCGTGCTCGGCTGTGAACCGTCAGTCGTTTGGCTTGAGTCGGTCGTGCCGGACGGCGTGCCACTGTTGGCCGTAGAGGAATCGGTGCCCTGCGATTGGTTTTGGGTGTTCGAGGACGAATTGGCCGAGGTAGAACTGTCTTGCGTATCGTCCGTCTGTGCCTGCTGATCCTGCGACTGGGTGTTGCCATTTGCATCGCTCTCGGTCGTGCGCGACGACAGGATTGGCTCGGGACGCTCGCCCAGACCCTCACCGGCGGTGGTTATAAGGATGGCGCCGGTGCAGGCGATGACCGCGACGATGGCGATGGCGATCGAGAAGACGATGACCTTCTTTTGCGTTTGGCTGCGCTCTGCCGCTGCCTTGGCGCGCAGGCTGTTGGGGGCGACGCGCGCCGTGGTCGCGCGCCCCGCAACCTGGCGCATCTCCTGCGTAGTCGCGGCGCCGCCCAGGTGCTCCTCGGCATTAAGCTCAACGGGCTCATAGGCGCCGGCGGGGTAGTCGACGTCGGCGTGCGTACCTTTGAGGGCTTTGGCGCTGGCAGAGATAAAGTGGCGGTAGACCTGCGAGGACACAACGGTGATGACCGAGCTCACGGCGGCGCCAATTACTGAACCAGCGATACCAATCTTGGAAGCAAGCGCGACGCTTGTGGCGGCGGCTGCGGCGCCAGCGATGATCTGGGGAATGGAAATGTCATCGAACAGGCCCTTTTTGGGCGCGATGGCCATGGTCTGTCCGATGGAATGGTTTTCGTGAACGCCGTTGTTGAGCGCGGCCGGTGTCATGACGCGCGTGCGCGGCGCGTCGGTGTACTTGGTTGTCATACGGGGTCCTCCCGGTGTAAATCTGCTTCGTTTCATGCAGCCATCAGGGTACCCACCAGATGTGAATCGTACGTGACATTTAACAGATACCATCAACTCATCAATAGCTCACCAAGTTGGTGGGATGCGGTTCCACCCGGTGGTTGAACTACAATAGGGCTTGCTAATTGTGTTGAATAGCGTCTACGCACGGGAGCATTCTTATGAATCTTCACCTTTCTCAGTCTGATGGCTTTTTGCGTGTGGCGGCGGCGTCGCCGCGGATTCGCGTGGCCGATGTCGAGGGCAATGCCGAGGTTGCGCTGGCGGCTGTTCGCGAGGCTACCGAGCGCGGCGTTCGCGCGCTGGTGCTGCCCGAGCTTAACTTGTGCGGCTATACCGCGGCCGACCTGTTCCATAACCGCACGCTGCTGCATGCCTGCGAGACCGCACTGGCACATATTCTCGATGAAACTCGCGAGCTGCCGATTGTCTTTACCATTGGTCTTCCCGTTGCAGTTGCCGAGAATATCTACAACTGCGCCGCCGTGTGCTGTGCGGGTGAGCTTTTGGGTCTTACGGCCAAGAAGTATTTGCCCAACTATGGCGAGTTCTACGAGCGCCGCTGGTTTGCTCCGGCGCCCGCAGATCCCGTGTGGGTCGAGTTTGCCGGTCAGGGTCCGGTTCCGCTGGGTTCGGGGCTTGTCTACCGCTGCTGTGATGAAGGTGCCGAGGATATGGTGCTGGGCGTTGAGGTCTGCGAGGACCTGTGGGTGCCGGCGCCCCCTTCGACCGAGATGGCGCTTGCCGGTGCGACGGTGATCCTCAATCCGTCAGCTTCGGACGAGATTATCGGTAAGGCGGATTACCGCCGCAGCCTCATTTCCAACCAAAGCGCGCGCCTGTACTGCGCCTATGCCTATGCAGACGCGAGCGAGGGCGAGTCCACGACCGACATGGTCTTTGCGGGCGAGAACCTTATCTACGAAAACGGATCCAAGCTCGCCGCCACTAAACTGCTTACCTGCGATATGGCGGTGGCCGATGTCGATCTTGACCGCCTGGTTGCCGAGCGCCGTCGCTCGACGACGTGGACGCGCACCGACGATGCGCCGGAGGCCACGACCGTTGAGTTTTCGTTTGAGGGCGTGCTGGCCAAAGAGTCTGTCCTGCGCAACGCCTGCGACATCGACCGTGTCTTCCCCCGCGCGCCCTTTGTGCCGGCTGACCATGGCGACCTGGCCGAGCGTTGCGAGACCATCCTCGACCTGCAGACCGCCGGCCTCAAGACCCGCCTTGCCCATACGGGCACCAAGGCGGCCGTCATCGGCCTTTCGGGCGGCTTGGACTCCACGCTGGCACTGCTTGTGACCGTGCGTGCCTTCGATGCGCTGGGGCTGCCGCGCACGGGTATCACGGCGGTCTCCATGCCAGGTTTTGGCACGACGCACCGCACTAAGTCCAATGCCGAGTCGCTCGCTCGTGACTTGGGTGTGAGCTTCCGAGAGGTTTCGATCCATGCGGCTGTGGAGCAGCACTTCAAGGACATTGAGCACGATCCGGCCGTCCAAGACGTGACCTACGAGAACAGCCAGGCCCGCGAGCGTACGCAGATCCTGATGGATCTGGCCAACCAGGCTGGCGGTTTTGTCATTGGCACGGGCGACCTGTCGGAGCTGGCGCTCGGCTGGGCTACCTATAACGGCGACCACATGAGCATGTACGCCGTCAACGCGAGCGTGCCCAAGACGCTTGTGCGCCATCTGGTGCGCTATGCCGCCGATGTCTTTGGCGGGCGTATTGCCGAGGTCTTGCTCGATATCCTCGATACGCCGGTGTCCCCCGAGCTTCTGCCGCCCACGGGCGACGGCGAGATTGCGCAGAGGACCGAGGATTTGGTGGGCCCGTACGAGCTGCACGACTACTTCCTCTACTACCTGCTACGTTTTGGCTTTGAGCCGGGCAAGATCTACCGCATGGCGCTCAAGAGCTTTGAGGGCGTCTACGATGTCAAGACCGTCCACACGTGGCTACGTACGTTCTACCGCCGCTTCTTTGCCCAGCAGTTTAAGCGCAGCTGCCTGCCCGATGGTCCCAAGGTGGGCTCGGTGACGCTCAGCCCGCGCGGCGATTGGCGTATGCCAAGTGACGCTAGCTCGCGTCTGTGGCTTGCGCAGATCGACGCGCTCAATCCAGTTGACTAAGGTTGGCTAAATTGAACCAATACGGGGGTTGCAAGCGTTACACTTTTGCAATCTGATGGCCCGTATCGCGCGGCGCTCTTGTCGGAGCGCCGCGTTTTTTATATCGAAAGGTGGCACCATGCAGGCATCGCAACGTCTCGACCGCTTTGGCGCGGAGGTCTTCGCCTCGCTCAACAACAAGCTTCTCGCGCTGAAGGCTCAGGGCAAGACCATTTACAACATGAGCGTGGGCACGCCCGACTTTAAGCCGTACGACCACGTGGTCGAGGCGCTCACGCAGGCAGCCCAAGATCCCGAGATGTGGAAGTATGCCCTGCGCGACCTGCCCGAACTCAAGCAAGCCGTGTGCGATTACTATGAGCGTCGCTTTGGCGTTTCGGGCATTACGCCGTCTATGGTGCAGTCGTGCAACGGCACGCAGGAGGGCGTGGGCCATTTGGGCCTGGCTCTGCTCGATCCGGGTGACACCATTCTGGTTCCCGATCCGTGCTACCCGGTCTTTGAGGCGGGTGCCAAGATCGCCGATGCCAAGCTCGAATACTATCCGCTGGTTGCCGAGCATAATTACCTGCCCTATGTGGCGGGTATCGATCCCGAGGTGGCCGATCGTGCCAAGTATATGATCGTGTCGCTGCCCGCGAACCCGGTCGGCTCGGTGGGCACGCCCGAGGTCTACGAGGAGATTATCGCCTTTGCCCGCGAGCATGATCTGTTGATCGTTCATGACAACGCGTACTCCGACATCGTGTTTGACGGCGAGCCCGGCGGCAGCTTCTTGCAGTATCCCGGTGCGCTCGAGGTGGGCGTTGAGTTCTTCTCGCTCTCCAAGTCGTTTAACGTCACCGGTGCGCGTATCGGCTTTTTGGTCGGCCGTGAGGACGTGGTCTCTGCCTTTGCCAAGCTGCGCAGCCAGATCGACTTTGGTATGTTCTTCCCGATTCAGAAGGCCGCCATCGCCTGCCTGAACGGTCCGCGCGATGAGGTCGAGGCGCAACGTCTGAAGTACCAGGAGCGCCGCGATGCCCTGTGCGACGGTCTTGAGGGCCTGGGCTGGGAGCGTCCCAACGCGCATGGCTCTATGTTTGTGTGGGCCAAGCTTCCCGGTGGTCGCACCGATTCCATGGTGTTTTGCGAGGAGCTCATGGAGAAGGCCGGCGTTGTGGTGACGCCGGGCGCGAGCTTTGGTCCTTCGGGCGAGGGGCACGTGCGCATGGCGTTGGTCCTGCCGCCCGATCAGATTGCTTTGGCTGTCGAGGCCATTCGCGAGGCGGGCCTGTATTAGAAAGGTATTTCGGCTCGTCAATAGCTCGAAACCGATTTCGTACAGTTATTTTACGAATCCTGCAAACAATTTCGGTAAACGGTCGATTTTTGGCTGCGAATAGGGGCATAATCAAAGTCCCGATTGGATGTATTGGGATTACGGCAAGCCGCTCGGGTCGTTCCCGGGCGGCTTGTTTGTGGAGAGAGATGGGAGTTTCTAATGGTTAACGAGAAGAAGGTCGCTATTGTCGGCTGCGGTTTCGTCGGTTCGTCTTCGGCGTTCGCACTGATGCAGAGTGGTCTGTTCTCCGAGATGGTCCTCATCGACGTGGACAAGAACCGTGCCGAGGGTGAGGCCCTGGATATCGCGCACGGCATGACGTTTGCCGAGCCGATGAAGATCTACGCCGGCGATTATTCCGATGTCGCCGACGCCGCCATGATCGTCGTCACCGCTGGCGCTGCCCAGAAGCCCGGTGAGACCCGCCTGGACCTGGTCAACAAGAACGTAAACATCTTTAAGTCCATTATCCCCGAGATTAAGAAGTCCGGCTTCGACGGCATTCTGCTAATCGTCTCCAACCCGGTTGATGTTCTGACCTATGCTGCCATCAAGATGTCCGGCCTGCCCGAGGGCCATGTCATCGGCTCCGGCACCGTGCTCGACACTGGCCGTCTGCAGCAGATGCTTGGTGCCCACGTCGAGGTTGACCCGCGCGATGTCCAGGCCTATGTCATGGGCGAGCACGGCGACTCCGAGTTTGTCGCTTGGTCCAGCGCTCAGGTTGCCGGCGTTCCGCTGAACACCTTCTGCGAGCTTCACGGTCATCTGGAGCACGAGGCTGCCGAGAAGCGTATCGCCGAGGACGTCAAGAACTCCGCCTACACCATCATCGAGAAGAAGCACGCCACCTACTACGGCGTCGCCATGGCTGTCAAGCGCATCTGCACCGCTGTTATGCGTGACGAGCAGACCGTTCTGCCCGTTTCCTCGCTCATGGTGGGCGAGTATGGCCTGTCCGATCTGGCCATCTCCATGCCGACCGTCGTCGGCCGCGATGGCGTTGTCTGCCGCGTCCCCGTGCCGCTGAACGATGACGAGCAGCATGAGCTCACCGCCTCCGCAAAGGCCCTCAAGGACATCATCGACAGCGTCGACTTCTCCTGCTAAATCAAGCTCTTTTGGGCAACAGGCTACAATGAAAGGCGTCCGGGCCACACGGTCCGGGCGCCTTTTTGGTGCGAGGGGGTCAGGTTACTTTGCACCACCCCAATGCACCATAGTTGATGGGAGGGCCATGTCGGATTCGCCTAATTTTTTGACCTATGCCCAGACGGCGTTTGATCCGTTTGAGGAACGGCCGTTCTGCGCGGTGGATAGCCTGGTCTTTGCGTGGTTGTCCTATTTGCGTTTGCCGGGTGATATGGCGGAGCTGACGAATTGGCAGGGCCTAGACGTACGCGAGCTGCTACGCGCCGAGTGCTACCAAGACATGATTGGCGACCTGTGGGATCCGGAGGGGAGCCGTGCCCTGTTGGAGGCTGTGGCAGCAAGCCCTCGCTACCGTGGCGTTCGTGTTTGCGGCTATCGTAGCGTGAGTGATGCCGAGACAACGGAGCAGTTTGCGGCCATGACGTTCCGATTTCCGGCGGGGTTTAGCTATCTTGCCTTCCGGGGGACCGACAGCACGATTGTGGGCTGGAAAGAGGACTTTAACATGGCGTTCCGGTGTCCTGTGCCGGCCCAGGAATCCGCGGCGCGTTATGTAGACGAGGCGGCGGATGCGATTGACGGGCCGCTTTTGTGCGGAGGTCATTCCAAGGGTGGAAACCTTGCGGTGTACGGTGCGGCGATGTGCCCCGATGTCGCCCGTGAGCGAATCGAACGGGCGTATTCCCATGATGGTCCGGGCTTCGTCGAGGAGTTTCTGAGCGGCAACGCCTTCGCCGACCTATCCGGTCGAATCGACAAGACGCTACCTCGGTCGTCGATCTTTGGCATGATGTTCGAGACACAGGAGGACTATGCCATCGTTGAGAGCACCGAGTTCAGCCTGCTGCAGCACAATCCCTTTAGCTGGGTGGTTGATGGTCACGACTTCGTGTACTGTGAGCGCCTGTCCGCCGGTGCTCGATACGTTGATGGCTCTATTCGCGAGATGCTGCTTGCAGTGTCGCCTAGCGAGCGCGAGCGTTTTGTAGATGCCTTGTTCTCCGTGTTTGAGGCTACGGGTGCTGAGCGGTTTGCGGATATCGCTGGGAATCTGCGCGAGAGCCTGCCCGTGATGCTCCAGGCTGCGCAAGGCTTTGACAAGGATACGCGACGCCTTGTCTCGCAGACCATCGTGGCAATCCTTAAATGCGCACTGTTGCCCAAACGACCCGAGCTCAGCGTACCCACGAGCGGCAAGAGCTTTGCCGAGCAGCTCGAGGCATGGCAGTCCGAGCTTCTGCGCTAGCCATTGGTGCAAAGCAACCTGACCCCGATGCATCAAGCTTCGATGCGCCTGGGGCGGGCTCGACCGCTATACTGGTTCGTGCCGAAATCGATCTAGAACGGAATGCCGTATATGAAAATCAATCACGCGATTCTGCATATCCTGGACTTTGACTCTGCCGTCAACGTCATGAGCCAACGCGAGCTCGATATCGAGAGCCGTACCGTGCGCAGCTTTGTGACCACGCACCTGCGCCGCGCCCGCACTTCGGCCGATAACAAGCGCGCCACGTTTGCCGAGAACTCTGCGTTTGGTGGTGAGCTCAAGGGCTATTTCTTTGGCGAGCGCGAGTTCGTGGACCTGTCGCAGCAGATTGCGGAGTTTATCTCCTCCGAGCTCACCAAAGCCGAGAAAGCCGAGTCCACCGACGTGCTCGTGGCCGATTTTGACGACGATGAGGATGCCCGCTGGTTTGCCGTGATGCTGCTGGGCTCCAAGCAGGCTTTTATGCACGAAGTGGGTCGCGAGGAGGGGGAGGTGCGCAACGACATCGCGCGCCACTATGCTATCCTGCCGAATCCTTCCCAAAAGGTGCCAAGCTATGCCATCGTGCGCGCGAGCACCATGGAGATCGGCTATGTGGACAAGAAGCGCAAGATTGCCGGCGAGGACCGTATGCTTATCCCCGATGGCCTGCTGCAGTGCGACACGGGCGTATCGGGCAAGGAGGTCATCGACACCGTGACGCGTGTGGTCGAGGAAGTCGCCGAGGAGCACGGTGCCAATACGGCCGTAGCGCTCGCTAAGGTTAAGGCTGCCGTTGCCGAGAAGGTCGAGGATGACGAGGAGCTGCCGCCTTGGGATATCGTCGATGAGGTCTTTGAGGACGAACCGGTTATCAAGGAGAGCGTGCGCGCGGCACTGACCGAGGAGAAGGTGCCCGAGCGCGTGCCCGTGGAGCGCAAACAGGTCGAGCGTGCGGCGGTGCGCAACCACAAGATCCGTACCGACACGGGAATCGAGATCAGCTTCCCGGCCGAGATGGGTTCGAACTCCGAGTACATCGAGTTCGTCAACGAACCCAACGGCCTCATCTCCATCGAGCTCAAGAATATCGGCAGCATCGAGAATCGATAAGTTGCGTTACGTCTACAGCGAGAAAGCAAAGGCCGAAGCCTTGGATGAGGGCTTCGACCTTTTTACTTGGGGCTTAATTACGCTACTGGTTGAGCATAAGTCAGCGAAAACGCCCCAGAGCGAGCAAGGTGACGTGAAAGAGGAGGGCATTGACCTTTTGGTCATGCCCGACGATTGAACGTCAGATTGCCGCTCTGGGGCGTTTGTAGCGTCGAGTCGTTACGGCGTTTAGTAAAACGCCGTAACTATTAAAGTTGACGTAAGCCCTCTTCCAGGCCGGTCTTGCTGTCGGTCTGGGCGTCGCGCATCTTGATGACGCGGGCGGGGACACCGGCCACGACGGCGCCGGCAGGGACGTCCTCCACGCATACGGCGCCGGCGGCAACGATAGCACCCTTACCCACGTGCACGCCCTCCAGGACCACAGCATTGGCGCCGATCATGACATCGTCCTCGATGATGACGGGCGTGGCGCTGGCGGGCTCCACGACGCCTGCCAGCACGGTGCCGGCGCCGATGTGGCAGTTCTTACCCACGGTGGCGCGGCCGCCCAGCACGGCGCCCATGTCGATCATGGAGCCCTCGCCGATAACGGAGCCGATGTTGATGATGGCGCCCATCATGATGACGGCGCGATCGCCGATCTCGACGCGGTCACGGATGATCGCGCCCGGCTCGATGCGGGCGTTGATGCCCTTGAGGTCGAGCATGGGCACGGCAGAGTTGCGACAGTCGTTCTCTACGTCGTAGTAATCGATGGAATCGGCATTGGCGTCCAGGATTGCCTTAAGCTCATCCCAGTCACCAAAGACGGTCTTGCCACGACGACCGCCGTAGACGTGTGCATTGCCCCACTGGACCTTCATGCCCGGCTTCTCACGCACGTACAGCTTGACGGGCGTTTTTTTGGGCGCGGTGGCGATGTAGTTGATAATCTCCTGTGCATCCATCTCGGCTGCATTGCTCATTTGCTGTTTCTCCTTTGGGTGGATTCGGTTGATACCTGGTTAGGCAAACATGACCTGGTCAAACGTATAGAAGCCGGGTTCGCGGATGACGAGCTTCTGCGCGGCTGCCAAGGCGCCGTTGACGAAGATCTGACGGCTCGTGGCGCGGTGGGTGAGCGTGACCTCCTCGTCCTGGCCAAAGAAACCCACCTCGTGCACGCCGGCTACGGTGCCGCCGCGCAGCGAGTGCATGCCGATCTCCTTGGGGTCGCGCGCGCCGCACATGCCCTCGCGGCCATAGACGGGGTGGTAGCCTGCCTCGGGCTCGGCTTCGACGACGGCGTCGAGCAACAACTTGGCAGTGCCGCTGGGGGCGTCGACCTTTTGGTTATGGTGCGTCTCGACGATTTCGCAGTCAAAGCCGGGCAGCTCGCGTGTGGCCTGTGCCACCAGATGGCGCAGGGCTGCGATACCGATGGAATAATTGCCGGAGTGCATGACGCGGGCGTTCTGACCCAGCTCGCGAAGGCGATCCATCTGCTCGGGCGTATAGCCTGTGGTGCCCGAGACCAGCGCCGCACCCGTGCGCTCGACATAGGCGACGACGGCATCGAAGGTCACGACGTTCGAGAAGTCGATGATGACGTCGGCTGCCGGGGCGTTCTCGAGCTCGGACAAGTCGAAGCCGATCTGGGCGACGATGTCGAAAACGGGTTGACCGGCGGTGTCGACAACGCCCTCGGCGGTGGTGCGGATGAGCGAGCCCATGCGGCCCGTTCCCATAATGACGGTCTTAATCAAGCAGACCAGCTCCCTTCAGGGCATCGGTAAGTGCAGAGCGCGTGTCGTCTGCCATGGGGCACAGCGGCATACGGTAGTTTGCCTCGATCATGCCCATCTGGGCGAGCGCTTCCTTAACGGGGATGGGATTGACCTCGCTAAAGAGGGCGTTGATGAGCGGCTGGCCGGCAATCTGGATATCGCGGGCGCGCGCTACGTCGCCGTCCAGATAGGCGCGGCACATGTCATGCACGAGCTGCGGCTGTACGTCGGCCCACACGCTGATGGTACCCGAAGCGCCTAGGCTCATGAGCGGCACGGTGAGTGCATCCTCGCCCGAGTACATGCGGAAGTCATCGGACAGCAGATGGGCGATCTTGGCCGCGTAGGCGACGTTGCCCGAGGCCTCCTTGATGCCCATGATGTTGGGGTGCGCGGCCAAGCGCTCTACGTTGTGCTCGCTGATACCGCAGCCACAGCGGCCGGGGATGTTGTACAGAATGCAGGGGATGTCCACGGCGTCGGCCACGGTCTTAAAGTGCTGGTAGATGCCCTCTTCGTTAGACTTGTTGTAGTAGGGGGTAATGAGCAGCAGACCATCGGCACCCAGGCCCTGGTAGGTGAGCGACTTGGTGAGCATGGTCTGCGTGGAGTTGGAGCCCGAGCCGGCGATGACGGGGACGCGGCCCGCAACCTGCTTGACCACTGCGGCGACAACGGAGTTGTCCTCGTCGTCGGTCATCGTGGCACTCTCTCCGGTGGTGCCCAGGGTGAGGATGGCGTCAGTGCCATTTTGCAGGTGGAAATCGATAAGGCGCTCGAGTGCATCAAAGTCGACGCTGCCGTCCTTTTTAAACGGCGTGACAAGGGCGACGATCGAACCCTCGAGGTTGCGGATATCCATGTTCTTCTCCTTCGCTTCCGCGATCTGGATGCGTTTGTTCCATTGGGCAGCGACGGCCAGGCGCTCGTCCTGGGCGCGACGGCGGGCGGCATCGGCGCGCGACTTGGCCAGTAACTCTCGGCCGTACGGCAGCACGTCGAGCGTGGCAAAGTAATCGCCCGGGCGCTCGGCGCGGCGGATGAGGTCGGCCGAGCCGTCGGGGCGCAGCAGCACCTCGGCGGAGCGCAGGCGTCCGTTGTAGTTGTAGCCCATGGAGTAGCCATGCGCGCCGGTATCGTGGATCACAAGCAGGTCGCCCATGTCGATCTGCGGCAGCTCGCGGTCGATGGCGAACTTATCGTTGTTCTCGCACAGATTGCCCGTGATGTCGTAGGTGTCCGTGACGGGTGCCGCAGTCTTGTCGGCGCCGCCAGGCTGGCCCATCACCGTAATGTGGTGGTAGGCGCCATACATGGCAGGGCGGATCAGATCGACGGCGCTTGCGTCCACGCCGATATAATCCTTGTAGATCTGCTTTCTGTGGATGGCCTTAGTGACCAGGCAGCCGTAGGGACCCATCATAAAGCGGCCCATCTCGGTGCAGATGGCCACATCGCCCATACCGGCGGGAACCAGGATTTCGTCGTAGGCCGCGTGCACCCCCTCGCCGATGGCGTGAATGTCGTTGGCCTGCTGCTCGGGCAGATAGGGGATGCCGACGCCGCCGGACAGATTGATGAAGGCGACATGTGCACCGGTCTCGCGCTCCAGGCGCACGGCAAGCTCAAAGAGGATGCGCGCGAGCTTGGGGTAGTAGTCGTTGGTGACGGTG
>CALBOJ010000016.1 GCA_937896835.1 uncultured Collinsella sp. | reverse complement strand
TCAAGGACATCCGCATGCTGTGCATCGTCGCGGCCCCCGAGGGCCTCAAGTCGCTGACCGAGAAGGATCCCGATGTACATATCTATACCTGCGCCATCGACGACCATCTCAACGAGGCTGCCTACATCGTTCCCGGCCTCGGCGACGCCGGCGACCGCATCTACGGCACGCTCTAGTCGCTGGGCTAAACGGCCGCGGCTGCAAATACGAAGAAACGGTGCGCGCGGACGAACAAAAGGCGACCGCGCGCACTCCTGTTAACGGACGTTTTGCCCTGCAGGGTTCGAGAAAAACGTATTACCGTACCTGCGGCATAAAGAAGGTCTTAAGAAAACGAACAGGTGCGTATTAACCGATGCTTTTTCGGTTGTACTTTAGCGATTGGCTCGTACAATAGTCACCAATGTTTGGCGGGAACTGTTCTGTGAAGCGTTAAAAAGGAAAGTGAGGACGCCAGTGTTTCAGATAGCCGATCTGCTCGCTATCGTTGCAGGCGCCATCGCGGGCGCAATTGCCTTCCTTCCCTTTGTCTTTACGCTCAAGCCGGTTCTTGACGATAAACAGAATGCGGACATGCTCAAGGGTATGGTGAGTCTGGCGGTCTCGGCAATCGCCCTGCTCGTCTTTACCTTGGTTGTGTTTGTGTTGTTCGGAGAGGCATTTCGCATGTTCCTCCTGGGCGAGGCGATCGGCTTCGTGGCCTTTATGGCTGCCTGCACGGTTCGTGTCGTCAAGGCGCTGCGAGATCCTCATGAGGTCGAAAGGTAAGTCGTGGAAATTTTTGAAAAGCTGCCTGATGAGATTAATCATCTGGTCAGCGAGTTCAGCTCCACCCCTGTCGTGGGCGATCTGAGCTGCGGCATCACGCAGTACTCGTTTTGGCTGATCGTCTCCACGATCGTGCTCCTGATCGTCCTGGCCGTGTTCAAGAAGAAGCAGACCCTGGTTCCCAAGGGCTTCTTCGTCAACGGTTTCGAGTACATCATCGAGTACGTCGAGAACGATATCGGCAAGGGCGTCGTGGGTGAGAACTGGAAGAAGCACTTCCCGTTCCTGTGCTCGCTTTTCCTGTTCATCCTGATCAATAACATGATCGGCCTGATCCCGGGAATGAAGCCCGGCACCGGCGCAATCGGCTCCACCGCCGCACTCGCCATTTTCGCCTTCGTGTACTTCATCTACTACGGATGCAAGGCTCACGGCGTGATCGGCTACATCAAGAGCCTCGCCCCGCAGGGCGTGAGCTTCCCGATGAACGTGCTCGTGTGGGTCGTCGAGCTTTTCTCGACCTTCCTGCGCCTCATCACGCTCGCCGTCCGTCTGTTCTGCAACATGTTCGCAGGACACGTGGTCATGGGCTCGTTCGCCATCATGGCGAGCATGTTCATGCAGCCGCTGCTTCAGCAGGTTTCCGCGGCGCACGCCGTCGGCGCCCTGCCTTCGCTGGCCTGGCTTGCCATCCTCATCCTGATCTATGCGATCGAGCTTGTGGTCGGCGCTATCCAGGCTTACGTCTTCACGGTCCTTACCGCCGTGTATGTCTCCGAGGCGGAGGAGGTCGCAGAGGAGGAGTAGTCTTCCGTTCGCGCCTTAAAGGTAAGGCAATTCGTTAAACCGCCGGTGCCCGTACCCATGGAGCCCGGCAGTTATAAAAAGGTTATCCTGCGTGAAATAAGACACGCACGACAAAGGAGGAATCGTGGGAGTTATCGGTTACGGTCTCGGTGTTATCGGCGCTGGTCTTGCTATCGGCCTGTCTGCTCTGGGTGCTACGGGTGCTATGGCCCGTCAGCCTGAGGTCCAGGGCCGCGTGTTCACCGTCTTCATCATGGGCTCCGCCTTCGGCGAGGCTCTGGCTCTGATCGGCTTCGTTGTCGCGCTGATCGTTAAATAGCACGGAGCGTCAAGTATGAATCTTTCATCCCAGAAGAGCGCGATCGCACTCTCCGCGTCCGCGGCCGCGCTGCTCATGCCGGTTTCCGCGTTCGCCGAGGACGGCGCTGCCGGTGCGGACATCCTCATCCCTAAGATGGCGGAGTTCATCCCGGCGCTTATCGCCTTCCTGATTATCTGGATCGTGCTGGCCAAGGTCGCCCTGCCGGGCATCATGAAAACCATGGAGGAGCGCGGCAAGAAGATCGAGGAGAGCCTCGACGAGGCCGAGAAGACCAAGCAGGAGGCTATCGCCAAGCGCGCTGAGTCCGACTCGATCGTCACCGACGCCCGTCGTCAGGCTGCCGACATCGTTCTCGAGGCCCGTAAGGACGCCGAGTCCGAGCGCGCCCGTATCATCGAGGCTGCTCACAAGGAGGCCGAGGAGATCATCGCCAAGGCCCATACGACCGTCGAGGACGAGCGCAAGTCCATTTACGCCGGTGCCGCGAGCTCCATCGCCGACCTGTCCGTTGCCGTCGCCACCAAGATCGTGGGCGAGGCACTCGAGGACGAGACCGAGCAGAAGAAGCTCATCGAGCGCTACATCCAGGAAGCAGGTAGCCTGAATGCCGACTAGCCGCTATCAGGACAAGGTGCTCGAGACCTACGCGCGCTCCCTTCTGGAAGCCGCTAAGGCCGAGAACCATGTGTTCGAGGACCTCGAGATGATCGAGCGCTTGGCTTCTGCCAGCCCCGAGATCATCGCCGTGCTCGACACCATGTCCAAGCGCGACCAGCTCGACCTTCTTCCCAAGGTGGCAGCTGCCTTTAAGTATGTTGCCGAGGAAGACGAGGATGTAGTGGGCGTGACCGTCACCACGGCGATCCCGCTCGACGACGAGCTGCGTCAAACCATCACTAAGAAATGCGAGCAGGACTTCGGCCGCAAGGTATTCCTTATCGAGCAGGTCGACCCGTCTATCGTGGGCGGCCTGGTGCTCGAGGCCCGCGGCGAGCGTCGTGATATTTCCGTCAAGACGCAGCTGCGCATCGCGCAGGAGACCCTCGCAAACTCTGCTAATTCGTACGGAGGTGAAGCCTAATGTCCGAAACCCTCAATGCCCAGGATATCGCCAAGAAACTGCAGGAGCAGCTCACGAGCCTCTCCGCGACGGTCGATACGCATGAGGTTTCAACGGTCGACGAGGTAGGCGACGGCATCGCGCGCGTCTCCGGCCTCAAGAGCGCCATGGCAGGCGAGCTTCTGGAGTTCAAGAGCTCCGATACCGGTGAGACCGTCTTCGGCCTTGCCCAGAACCTTGACCGTGACGAGGTCGGCGCCGTTCTGTTCGGTGCCGTCGACTCCATCAAGGAAGGCGACGAGTGCCGCACCACTGGCCGCATTATGGATATCCCCGTGAGCCGCGCCATGCTCGGCCGCGTCGTCAATCCGCTCGGCCAGCCCATCGACGGCCTAGGCGACATCGTCGCTACGCACCGTCGCCCCATCGAGTTCAAGGCCCCCGGCGTCATCGACCGTACCCCGGTGTGCGAGCCGGTTCAGACCGGTCTGCTCGCTATCGACTCCATGGTGCCTATTGGCCGCGGTCAGCGTGAGCTCATCATCGGCGACCGTAAGACCGGTAAGACCGCCATCGCCATCGACGCTATTCTCAACCAGCGCGGCAAGGGCATGGTCTGCATCTATGTCGCCATCGGCCAGAAGGCCTCCACGGTTGCCAACATCCGCGAGACCCTCGCTCAGCACGGTGCGCTCGACTACACCATCATCGTTTCGGCCACCGCTGCCGATTCCGCCCCTATGCAGTACATCGCGCCTATGGCCGGTGCCGCTATCGGCGAGTTCTTCATGTACAACGGCGAGGACGGCAAGCCCGCCAGCGAGACCAACCCCGGCGGCCACGTGCTCGTCATCTACGACGACCTGTCCAAGCAGGCTGTGGCCTACCGTCAGATGTCGCTGACGCTGCATCGTCCGCCCGGACGCGAGGCCTATCCTGGCGACATCTTCTACCTGCACTCTCGTCTGCTCGAGCGTGCCGTCAAGATGTCCAAGAAGAACGGTTACGGCTCCATGACGGCACTGCCGATCATCGAGACCCAGGACGGCGACGTCTCGGCCTACATTCCGACCAACGTCATTTCCATTACCGATGGTCAGATCTACCTGCAGTCCGAGCTCTTCTTCCAGGGTCAGCGCCCGGCAGTCGACGTGGGCATCTCCGTGTCCCGCGTCGGTGGCGATGCGCAGACCAAGGCCATGAAGCAGGTCGCCGGCAACCTCCGTCTGGACCTCGCTTCGTACCAGGAGCTCGCTGGCTTTACGCAGTTCGGCTCCGACCTCGACGAGGCTACTCAGAAGCAGCTGACCCATGGTGCTCGCATGACCGAGCTCCTGAAGCAGCCGCGTTACAAGCCGTTTGAGGTTGGCGAGCAGATCGTTACGCTGTTCGCTGGCAACGAGGGCTTCCTGGATGACCTGGAGATCGCCGACGTGCTGCCCTTCCGTGCCGAGCTCATCGAGTACATGGACAATGGCTTTGGCTCGCTGCTCGACAAGGTTCGCGCCAAGAAGATCGATGATGACACCAAGGCTGAGCTCTTGCGCGTCATCGGCGACTTCAAGCAGCAGTTCATGGCCAAGCACCATTCGGATGTTTCTGGATCAGAGGAGAACTAAGCCCCATGGCCAACCTTCGCGACATTAAGAAGCGAATCTCCTCGGTTACCACGACCAAGCAGATCACGCGCACGATGGAGATGGTCTCTACGGCCAAGATCCGTCGTGCCCTCGATCGCTCCAAGCAGGCCGAGCCCTATAAGGAGGCGCTGACCGACGTCATGTTGACGGTCGCCGGCGACGCCTCCTGTTCGGGCACCGATCCCATGCTGCAGAAGCATGAGAGCGTTAAGCGTGGCCTGATTGTCGTCATTGCTTCGGACCGCGGCCTTGCCGGCGGTTTCAATACGACGGTGGAGCGCACGGCCGAAAAGCTCGCCGCTTCTTGGGCGAACGATGGCATCGAGTGCGAGATCATCGCGTGCGGGCGTAAGCCGGCCACGTATTTCCGTGACCGCGCAAACGTTGTCATGCACTTTGAGGGCAACTCCTCTGAGCCCGATTTCAATCAGGCCCGCATGATCTCCTCTCATATCTGCGATGCGTATCGTGCCGGTGAGCTTGACCGTGTCGAGCTTGTCTACCACCACGCCAAGAACCGCGTGGATCAGGAGCTTCGCGTCGAGCATCTGTTGCCGCTCGACCCCGAGATGATCGCTATGGCCCACGGTCCGCGTAAGAACGAGACCGACGCCCCTAAGCGCATCTCGTCCACGTTCGAGTTCGTGCCCTCTCCCGAGCATGTTCTCGGCAAGCTTGTACCGTCTTATATCCTGACGGTCATCTACCAGGCCCTGATCGATTCGGCGGCTGCCGAGCAGGGTGCACGCCGCAAGGCCATGCACTCCGCGACGGAAAACGCCACCGCGATCATCTCGACCCTTACCCGCACGTATAGTCGCGTGCGCCAGGCTTCGATCACGACCGAAATTAACGAGATCGTCGGCGGAGCCTCAGCATTGGAGGAACAGTAATGGCTAATAACACCGTAAAGCTTGCGGTCGAGGAAGCCACCAAGAAGACGACTGCCGGTGATGGTCGCATCGTGCGAATCATCGGTCCTGTCGTCGACGTCAAGTTTGACGGTGCGGTGCCCCCGATCTACAACGCGCTCACGGTCGAGGCCGAGACCCCGATCGGTCATCTGAGCACGATCCTCGAGGTCGAGAGCCAGCTTCCGGGCGGCGTCGTCCGCACGGTCGCCATGTCCTCGACCGACGGCCTGCAGCGCGGCCTCATCGCCACCGATACCGGTGAGCCCATGAAGATGCCCGTTGGCCCCAAGACACTCGGCCGCATTTGGAACGTCATGGGCAAGCCTGTCGACGGCAAGCCCATGCCTGAGGTGGAGGAGTTCTACCCCATCCACCATGCAGCGCCCCGTTTCGACGAGCTCACCACCAAGACTGAGATCTTCGAGACCGGCATCAAAGCTGTTGACCTGCTCGAGCCCTACATCCGTGGCGGCAAGACGGGCCTGTTCGGCGGCGCCGGCGTCGGCAAGACCGTTCTGATTCAGGAGCTCATCAACAACCTCGCCCAGGAGCACGGCGGCACCTCGGTGTTCACCGGCGTCGGCGAGCGTACCCGCGAGGGCACCGACCTGTTCCTCGAGATGAGCGAGTCTGGCGTTATCGACAAGACCTGCTTGGTCTATGGTCAGATGAACGAGCCGCCCGGAGCGCGTCTGCGCATCGGTCTGGCCGGCCTTACCACCGCTGAGTACTTCCGCGATCGCGGCCAGGACGTTCTGCTGTTCATCGACAACATCTTCCGCTTCTCCCAGGCAGGTTCCGAGGTTTCCGCCCTGCTGGGCCGTATGCCGTCCGCCGTTGGTTACCAGCCCACGCTGGCAACCGAGATGGGCGACCTCCAGGAGCGCATTACCTCGACCAAGACGGGCTCCATTACCTCTGTCCAGGCTGTCTACGTCCCCGCCGACGACCTGACCGACCCGGCGCCTGCCACGACGTTTACGCACCTCGACGCCACCACGGTTCTTTCGCGTAGCATTTCGTCGCTCGGCCTGTTCCCGGCTATCGACCCGCTCGCATCTTCCTCCGACGCTCTCGATCCCTCGATCGTTGGCGAGGAGCACTACCGTGTCGCCGTCAAGGTCCAGGAGCTCCTGCAGGAGTACTCCGACCTTCAGGACATCATCGCCATTCTGGGTATGGACGAGCTGTCCGAGGAGCAGCGCCTTACGGTCAACCGTGCCCGTAAGATTCAGCAGTTCCTCTCGCAGTCCTTCCACGTCGCCGAGAAGTTCACCGGCAACCCCGGTGTCTACGTCCGCGTCGAGGATACCGTCCGCTCTTTTGCCGAGATTGTCGACGGCAAGGCCGATGACCTGCCCGAGCAGGCTTTCCGCTATGCTTCCACGATTGAGGACGTGCGCGAGCGCGCCCGCAAGATGGGGGAGAAGTAGGTTATGCGTATCCGCATCGTGTGCCCCGTGAGCTGCGCCTATGAGGGCGACGCTGCGTTTGTGTCGATTCCGTCCACGGATGGCGAGTTTGGCGTCCTGCCTGCTCACTCCAGCGAGATCTGCACGATCGACCGCGGTTACGTTCGCGTTTCCGATAAGGCCATGGGCACTGTCGACCACACGTTTGCCGTGGCCGGCGGCTATGCCCAGGTTGCGGACGATGTCGTGACCGTTCTCGCCGAGCGCGCTTGCGATTTGGCGACCGTCGATGCCGACAAGCTTAAAGCTGATATTCAAGGTTTTGAAGAGAAGCTGGGTAATTTGTCGGAGGATGATGCACGCCGCGCCTACCTCTATAATGAAATCGCATGGTGTAAGCTCAAGCTTGCCCAATAGTCAAACGATTTAGCGTTCGACCATTTGCGAACACATCATGCCCGGGATGGCTTGGCCACCCCGGGCATGCTTTTTGAAAGGGTAGACCTTGGATATTATCCGCGTTGAGGGTGGCCACGCCATCGGAGGCTCCGTGCCCGTCTCGGGCGCCAAGAACTCCGCGCTCAAACTCATGGCGGCAACGCTTCTGGCGCCGGGCAAGACGACGCTGCAGAACGTGCCCGATATTTCCGATGTCCACGTGATGGGCAAGGTGCTCAAGGGTATGGGCGCTACGATCGATGTTCTCGACGAGCACACGCTCGAGATCGATACCTCCCAGGTTGATTCTTGGGAGGCGCCCTACGAGCTCGTTGCCAAGATGCGCGCTTCCACTGCCGTGATGGGACCCCTGCTGGGCCGTTTCCATCGCGCCAAGATCGCCATGCCCGGCGGCTGCAACCTGGGTGCTCGCAAGATCGATATGCATATCTTGGGTCTTGAGGCCTTGGGCGTTGAGTTCGATACCGCCCACGGCTATATCAACGCCAACGCGCCCCAGGGCCTGCACGGCACCACCGTCACGCTCGAGTTTGCCAGTGTCGGTGCGACCGAGAACCTCATCATGGCCTCCGTGCGCGCGCAGGGTACCACGGTAATCGACAATGCCGCCCGCGAGCCCGAGATCGTCGATCTCGCCAACATGCTCAACGAAATGGGTGCCAAGATTGTCGGCGCCGGTACGCCTGTCGTGACTATCGAAGGCGTGGAAGAGCTCCATCCTGTTACCCATCGCGTAGTAGGCGACCGCATCGAGGCCGGTACCTTTATCGTTGCCGGTGCGTTGATGGCCGACGATCGCGGTGTCGATGTTACGGGCTTTTGCCCCATTCACTTGGGCATGGTGCTCAAGAAGATGGAGCTCATGGGTATCGACTGCGAGCGCGTCGAGGATGGCGTCCATGTGAACCGTGCCGAGCGTATCAAGCCGGTCGACATCCAGACGCTTCCGTTCCCCGGCTTCCCGACGGACATGCAGGCGCAGATTATGGTGCTCTCCGCCCTTGCCGACGGCAGTTCCGTTATTACCGAAAACATCTTCGAGAATCGCTTTATGTTTGCCTCTGAGCTGGTGCGCATGGGTGCCGACATTCGTATCGAGAGCCATCATGCCATGATTCATGGCGTCAAGGGCTTCTCGGGTGCACAGGTTACCTCGCCCGATCTGCGTGGCGGAGCGGCCCTCGTCGTAGCGGGCTTGATCGCCGACGGGACGACCGAGGTTTCGGCTATCCATCACATCAAGCGCGGCTACGAGCAGTTTGTCGAAAAGCTGCAGGCGCTCGGCGCGCATGTCGAGCATGCTGCCGTCCCCGATCCCGTCATCTACTAATACAGGTTGCCTATGTTTAATAAAAAGCCCCTCGCGGATACCACCGCCCGAAGACCCTCAACTGGTGCGCAGGCCAAGATCTACAGTCGCGATAACGTGGCTCGCTATTCCGAGCGAGCTCGCCAACGTCGTCGTAGCCACACGATTCGTCACGTCGCGCTCATTGTCGTGCTTGGCGTGCTGCTGAGTGCCACTACCGCTGCCGGCCTGTGGTTTGCCACCATTATGGGCAAGCTCGGCGATTCTAATGTCATTACCGATAATCTGCGTCGGGTTCTGGTTGACACCGATGAGGCAAAGGATCCGTTCTACGTGCTGCTTCTTGGCACCGACGGCCGTCCGGGCGAGGATACGTATCGTGCCGACTCGATTATCCTGGCACGCATCGACCCCACGCAAAAGCAGGCGACGCTCATTTCCGTTCCGCGTGACACCAAGGTCGAGTACAAGGGTGAGACCATGAAGATCAACGCCTGCCATACCGTTGGCGGCGCCGAGGCCATGGTCGAGGCGGTCAACGAGCTGTGCGGTGTTCAGATTTCCCACTATGCCGAGGTCAGCTTCGACGGTATGCAGGCACTGATTGATTCGGTTGGCGGTATCGACATTAACGCAACCGATGATGTTGACGACCCCGAGCACCTGGATATTAAGATTACCGCTGGCCAGCAGCATATGGACGGTGCCACCGCCCTTACCTATGCCCGCTGCCGCTACACCTATGCCGACGGCGATTACACGCGCATGCGCCACCAGCGTCAGGTGCTTGGCGCCCTTGCCAACCAGATTCTCAATAACTTCGATGCCACGAAGATTTTTGGCCTGGTTAATTCGCTGTCCGATATGCTCGTAACCGATATGAGCGTTCAGGATATCGTGGCTACGGTCAACGCCATGCGCGGTATGGATGTCGACGGTATCTACTCGGCCAACCTGCCCTCGTACGCCGACGACAGCACCATGATCGACGGTGTGAGCTACGTCTTTGTCTACGAGGACGAGCTTAAGGAAATGATGGAACGCGTCGATGCCGGCAAGGATCCCAAGGGTCCCAACACCATGGGTCTTTCCGACGGTTCCAGCTCTACGATCGGCGACCTGAACAACAACACGTCTGACGATTACGCAAACGGTACCGCAACCTCATCGGTCAGCTCTGACGATTCCGATGACTCAAGCGATTCGAGCGATTCGGACTACTACGAAGAGCCCACCGGCGACGGCAACGGCTACGAGGCCAACTACTAGAGTTACGCGGGCTTACCAGCCCGCGTAACCAGTTGACGCTGCAAACCCGCCAGAGCGGCAATCTGCCTTTCAACT
>CALBOJ010000015.1 GCA_937896835.1 uncultured Collinsella sp. | reverse complement strand
GCGCTGTCCGAGCCTTTTGCCTACGGCATTCCGCGATCTCTTGCCAACGAGGCTCAGGTCGGATCGACGGTCCTGGTCCACTTTGGCAATCGTGCCGCCGCAGGCTACATCGTCGACATTGCGCCCGAGCTGGGCGATCTGCAAGGCAACGCCGCCCTCGATTCCGTGCGCATCAAGCCTATCGAGGCTATCCTCAGCAAACCGCTCTTTGGCGCCGAGTCCGCCCGTATTGCACGTTGGATGAGCCGCGAGTATGTTGCGACGCTTTCCGAGTGCCTGCGCCTGTTTTTGCCCTCGGGCGGCAGCCCTCGTGTGGTCAAGGGCGACGACGGCGCGTGGACGGTTGAGCGCCCCGCCGTCAAGCCTATCAAAAACCGCTGGGTCATGCTCACGCCCGAGGGTTTCGACTATACGCCGCCCAAGACTGCTGTCCGCCAGCGTCAGCTCATCGAGGCGCTCCAGTGCGGACCGGTCACGACGCGCGACCTCAACCTTCTCTACAACAGTATGTCGGCGACCATCAAGGCGCTCGAAAAACGCGGCGTCGTGGTGGTGGAGGAGCGACGTGCGTGGCGTGGATGCAGCGAGCAGACCACGCTGTCCTCGGCAAGCGGCAAGGCGCCGGTCGCACTTACCAACGGCCAGCAGCAGGCGCTCGCGCAGATTGAGCGCGCCCGTCTTGACGCCCACGGAGACGTGGTCCGTGTCGACGGCGTCACCGGCTCCGGCAAAACCGAGGTTTACCTTTCGGCGATTGAGCGCGTGCTGGCGGCCGGCCGTTCGGCCTGCGTGCTGGTGCCCGAGATCTCGCTGACGGCCCAGACCGTCGGCCGCTTCCGCTCGCGCTTTGGCGAGACGGTCGCTGTGTTCCATTCGCGTCTTTCTGCTGGTGAGCGTCTGGACCAGTGGGATATGGTCGCCAGCGGTGCCGCACGTGTGGTCGTGGGTGCCCGCTCGGCGCTCTTTTGCCCACTCAGCGACTTGGGCCTCATCATCATCGACGAGGAACACGAGACCAGCTACAAGCAGGGCTCCAGTCCGCGCTACCACGCGCGCGAGGTGGCGGCCGAGATGGCGCGGCGCTATCGCTGCCCGCTTGTGTTGGGCTCTGCCACGCCTTCTGCCGAGGCCCTCGACCGCTGCCGCCGTGGCACGTATAACGGTGCCACCTGGACGCGCGTCGAGATGCCCGAGCGCCCAAGACACGCCGTGCTGCCGACTGTCCGCATTGCCGACCTGCGCCGTGAGTTCTCGCACGGCAGTCGTTCCATGTTCTCAAAACCGCTGATGGAGGGCCTGGAGCGCGTGGTCGAGCGCCGCGAGAAGGCCGTGCTGCTGCATAACCGCCGTGGCTTTGCGCCGTTTCTGATGTGCCGCGAATGCGGCTGCGTGCCCACCTGCAACCACTGCTCCACCGCGCTTACGTATCACGAGCGCACACACACGCTGCAGTGCCACACCTGCGGTTCGTCTTGGCGCGTGCAGCCGTATCCCGCGCCCACGAGCCGTTGCCCCAAATGTGGCAGTCGCTACCTGGCAAAAATGGGTCTGGGCACTCAACAGATCGAGGACGCGCTGCACCAGATGCTTCCTGAGGATGTCGCCATTATTCGCATGGATGCCGATTCCACGCGCGGCAAGGATGCGCACAAAAAGCTGCTCGAGCAATTCGATGCGGCCGATTGCGCCGTTTTGCTGGGCACCCAAATGATCGCAAAGGGTCTCGACTTTCCCGAGGTCACGCTCGTGGGCGTGGTCAATGCCGACTTCGCCCTCAAGCTGCCGGACTTCCGCGCAGGGGAGCGCGCCTACGACCTGCTGGAACAGGTGGCGGGCCGTGCCGGTCGCGGCGATCGTCCCGGCGAGGTGATCATCCAGACCTACCTGCCCGATGACCCGGTAATTCGCGCCGTCGCTGAGCACGACCGTTCGATCTTTACCGACTACGACCTGGATCAGCGCCGCGACGCGCTGTACCCGCCGTTTGTTCGCCTGGTCAACATTTTGGTGTGGTCGGCGAACCGAGACGACGCGCAGGACTACATCGGGCGCATTGCAAAGCTTCTTAAGCGCCGTTGGCATGCCGCCGCGCCCGACTTTTTGCGGGCGGGCAGCGCGGTGCCGCAGGTGCTGGGCCCAGCTTCGTGTGTAATCGAGAGAGCCAAGGACCGTTACCGCTTCCATCTGCTTGTGAAGTCGCCCGTGGGGTACCATGTCTCTGATGATATCGACGCCTGCCTCAAAGAGGTGGGCTCTTTGCGCGGCGTGAGCGTGAGCGTTGACGTCGACGCCTATGATTTGATGTAACAACCCGAAAGGATGGCCATGGAAGCCAACGGAATCGTTCTGTCGCCCGACCCTCGTCTGCGCCAGGAGTGCGTCGTCATCGAGGAGATTACCCCGGCGATCGAGGCGCTTGCCGAGAAGATGAAGAAGATAATGTTCGAGAACGGTGGCTGCGGCCTGGCTGCTCCGCAGATCGGCGAGCTTATTCAGCTCGTCACCATCGACTGCGACTACAGCGACAAGAACGACTACGACCCGTACGTGCTCATCAATCCCGTTATTGTTGAGCAGAGCGACCATCTGGTGCCCTTTAGCGAGGGCTGCCTTTCCATCCCTGGCATTAGCTGCGAGATTGAGCGTCCCGACCATGTCGTCGTCGAGGCGTATGACTTGGATGCCAACCTTATTCGCTATGAGGCCACGGGCGATCTGTTCTGCGTGTGCCTGCAGCATGAGATCGATCACCTGCACGGTAACACCATGTTCGAGCGACTGAAGCCGATGCAGAGGATCAAGGCCGTCAAGGAGTACCAGGACGCCCTGGCCCGCGGCGCTCGACCGGGCGAGACGGAGTAGGTTTGTCCGCCCCCGGGGCGCCCGCCTATATCATCCCGTGCTCAAACATTCTCGCTGCGCTGCGAAACTGCGCGCGGGACGATATAGGCGGGCGCCCCGGGGACTACGTTGACGCTGCTTGACTCGCCCGGGTGCCGTCGGGCCAGGGAAGGGCGTCTTCGCTGATAATTGCTTTGTTGGAAGAGCTGCTTTTATTGCGGCTCTTTCTTTGGTTTTGGGTATATTTGTTTTTGTTGAATTGTTCTTGCGGATGGGCCGGGTACTTGGCTTTCCGCTGTTCTTTGTAGCCGTCTCGGCTTTGGTTGAGGGGAGACGTCCTTTATGCGTATTGTGTTTATGGGTACGCCTGATTTTGCTGAGCCTTCGCTGGTTTCGCTTGTTGAGGCTGGGAATGAGATTGCGCTTGTTGTTACTCGTCCTGATGCTGTTCGTGGGCGTGGTAAGAAGCTGGAGCCGTCTCCTGTTAAGGCTAAGGCGCTTGAGCTGGGGTTGCCGGTCGTTGAGGCCAATCGTATGACGCCTGAGGTTGTTGAGGCGCTTCAGGCTGCGCAGGCTGATATTTTCTGCGTGGCTGCGTATGGCTGCATTTTGCCTGATGACGTGCTGCATATGGCACCGCTCGGCATTGTAAATGTTCATGCGTCCTTGCTGCCCCGTTGGCGTGGGGCTGCTCCTATTCAGCGTGCCATTCTTGCTGGTGATGAGATTGCTGGCGTTTCCATTATGCGTATTGGACATGGCGTGGATACCGGCGCTTATTGCGCGCAGGCCTCGACCTCGGTTGTCGGTAAGCATGCTGAGGCGCTGACCATGGAGCTTGGTGAGCTTGGCGGCAAGCTGCTTGCCAGTACGCTTCCTTCTCTTGCCGATGGCTCGGCTGTTTGGACTGAACAGGATGAGGCGCTCGTTACCCATGCTGCCAAGATTTCTAAGCAGGAGATGCGTCTGGATCCGCAAATGGCGGCGCTTGATTGCGTGCGTCATGTGCTGGCCTCGTCCGATACCGCGCCTGCCCGATGCGTGATTGCCGGCAAGACCGTGCGCGTGCTCGATGCTGCACCGGCCGATGTCTCGCTTGGCGAGGGCGCTGTTGACGTTAAGAACAAGCGTGTTTACCTGGGTCTTTCCGATGGCTCGGTTGAGTTGCTCGAGGTTAAGCCCGATGGTAAGCGTGCCATGGCCGCTTCTGCTTGGGCTGCTGGCCTGCAGGGCGCCGATCTTATCTGGGGTGTTTTGTCATGAGCAAGCTGTCTCCCGCGCGCAAACTTGCGCTCGATGTGCTGATGGAGGCCGATCGCCGCGGTATGTATGCGCGCGACGTGCTGTCCTCTCGCTCATCTGCCAAGGCTATTGACCAGCGCGATTCCGCTTTTGCCGCTCGTTTGGCACTGGGCGTTGCGGCTACCCAGGGTATTTTGGACGAGCTGCTCGATCAGTTTCTTGATAAGCCTAAAAAGGTTGCGCCGCGTGTTCGCATGGCGCTTCGTATCTCGGCCTTCGAGATGCTCTATCTGCATACGCCTGGTCGCGTTGCGGTGAGTCAGGGCGTTGAGCTGGTGCGCAGCGGAGCTAAGTCTGCCGCCGGTTTGGCCAATGCCGTGCTGCATAAGGTCGCGGACAACGTTGAGGACTTTGCCACTGCGACCGATGTAGATGAGTCTGAGCGACGCTTGGTTCGTCTGTCGCGCCTGATGGGTCTACCGCGTTGGCTGTGCGCTCGCATTATGGCATCGTTCGACACGCCTGAGGGTGCGCTTAACTTTGCCGGCAATCTGGCCCCCGCGCCGCTGGCCCTTCATGAGAACGCCTTTGCTACCAAGCCCGATCCGTATATCTCGCAGCTCGTCGCGCCTGTCTTCCCAGGCTGCCATGCCCCGGTTGATGCCCAGGTTACGGTTGCGTCGGGCGTATTTGAGCGTGCTGCCGCGGTGGCCTCGGACCTTAACGCACAGCTTATCGCCACAGCTGCCACGCGCCCTGGAAGCTGCCTTGAGATTGGTGCCGGTCGCGGTACCAAGACCTATGTGATGATGTGCCAGGCTAAGCGCGCCGGCTATGAGCGTCAGCATACGGCACTTGATCTTCATGACCGCAAGTGCGATCTGAATCTCGCTCGCCTGCATAAGGCCGGTATTCAGGGCGTTCGTACGGTTTCGGGTGATGCCTGTGAGCTTGATGAGGTGCTCACATCGTTTGATGCCATGCTTGGAGAGCCGGTTAAGTTCGACACGGTCTTTATCGATGCGCCGTGCTCGGGCACCGGCACCATGCGCCGTCATCCTGAGATCCCGTGGCGCCTAACCGAGAATGATGTGACGACCGAGTTACCCAAGCTTCAGCTGACGATGCTTAAGGAGGCTTCTGCGCGCGTGGCCGCCGGCGGAGAGATCATCTATGCCACCTGCTCGGTTTTTGATGAAGAGAACACGCAGGTCGTGAATGCCTTCCTGGCCTCTTCCGAGGGCGCCGACTTTAGCGTCGCACCCCTCTCCGAGGCGCAGATTCTGCAACTCCCCGAGTTCGATCAGGCCAAGAAGCTCGTATCCGTACGCCAGAACGATCGAGGCCTCTTCCAAAGCGTACCGGTAAACGCCGATTCCTACGACGGCCACTTCTGCGCCAGGCTGGTCCGCAACTAACTACTAATTTGCGGTGAAATAGGGATTGAAAAACCGCTTCTACCCGCCAAACAGTCCTTATTTCACCGCAACTCAAAAGGAAACCTGGGTAGCTAAAGAATCAGCCCCGCGATCGGTGCCGGTCGCGGGGCTGTTCGGGTTCTAGTGGTTATGCGGGCAGTTGGCGCAGCAGCCGCTCGTGGCGTTGGTGCTGGAACCACCGCTTCGCTGGTCGGTGTTGTAGAAACCGCTGCCTTCGAACTTAATGCCGCTGGCCGAGAACGTCTTGGATGCCGGGGCACCGCAGCTAGGGCATACGACCTCGGGCGTCTCGGACATGGGGTGCTCAACCTCAAACACGTTGCCGCAGCTCGTGCACTTGTAATCGTAGCGCGCCATAATACTTCCTTTTCAGCACAAAGCGGGCAGATCGCTCTGCCCGCAAAAATTCAAGCAGCTGTAACTGTACCCTATATCGGGGGTTTTATCACGCTTCGCCCCAGAATCTATGGGTGTTGCGCAGGAGCTTCGCAGTTTTCTCCTCGGCTGCCGCAACGTCGGCCTCCCGTGCCTGCCATGTCCAGTTGCCCGTGGCCACGCCCGGCACGTTCATACGTGCATCGTCGCCCAGTCCCAGCACGTCCTGCAGCGGCATCATCACGAGCGGTGCATCGCTTGCGAGGGCATCGCCCATGAGCTCGCTTGCCAATGTAATGCCGCTCGGCTCATCGCCGCCTGCAAAGGAGCGCGTGCACCAGCCGGCAAGTGTCGAGGTGTCGTGCGTCGAGGTGTACAGGATCTTTCCCGGTGTGGGGTGAATTCCGCAACGAACGTCGTAGTCGCTAAACTCCAGCACGTCCATGCCGGGGAAGCCGCAGGTCGATGCCATGGCGCGAACGCCAGGCGTCAGATAGCCCAGATCCTCGGCAATAAAGTTGAGCGGACCCAGCTCGTCATAGGCGGTCTGGAACAGGTCCTTGCCCGGACCTGCCAGCCAGCGACCATCGGCGCAGGCCTTACCGGCGGGAATGCTAAAGTAGCTGTGGAAGCCCAGGAAGTGGTCCAGGCGCACGCGGTCGTAGAGCGAAAACGCACGGCGCAGGCGGTCGAGCCACCAACGATAGCCGTTCTCCTTCATGCGATCCCATCGGAAGGTGGGGTTGCCCCACACCTGGCCCTCGGGCGCAAAGTTGTCGGGCGGCGCGCCCGAAATCTCAATCGCTTTGCCGGTATCGGACAGCCAGAAGTTCTCGGGCTCGCTCCACGCGTCGGCCGAATCGTCCGAAACGTACATCGGGATATCGCCGATGACCTCGATGCCCTTCTTGTGCGCATAGTTCATGAGCTCGCACCAGGCAAGGTCAAAGCGATACTGCATGTACGCCTGCAGCTCGGCCTCGTCGTGGAAGCGCTTGTCATTGATCAGATACTCGTTGTAGCGCGCGACATCTGCCGGCCAATCGTGGCGCGACTCGCCCTCAAAGTACTTCTTAACGGCCATGTAGACGCAGTACTTCTCGAGCCAATCAGCGTTGCGATGTTTAAACGCCGTGTACAGCGGGTCGGCATCCTCGCCGCCGTGAGCCTTCCATGCAGCAAAGTCGGCGGCCAGCTCCTCGTGACTCTCGGGCAGCAGGTCAATATTGCCCGCAAAGGCCGAAGGCCCAGCGTAAGGGGAGCGGAAGAAGTCCGTCGGGTTGACGGGCAGGACTTGCCAGTAGCGCATGCCCATAGCGGCCAGATGGTCGATAAAGCGACGCGTGGGCGCACCGATTGTGCCGGGCTTGCCGTCATCGGTCGGCACCGAGGTGATGTGGCACACAACGCCCGCGCCATGATCGAGCGGCTCCTGCAGACGCTTCTCGGCATGGTGATAGATGATCGAAGAGCCCAGCGGGTACAGGTCGAGCGTGACGGTACCGTTGTGGATCTCGCACTCGTGACCGCTGATCACGTCGCTCGCGCATTCGCCGAGCGCCGGAATCGTCACGCGGTGCGAATTGCGCAGGCTGCGGTTGATGATAACCGTCGCGGCCTCGCCGTCTTTGCCCGTGCGGGTGTAAGCCAAGACTTCGTCGTTGAGCGCAAAGGCCTTGATCTCGCCATCGACCATAAAGGGCAGCGCACGGCGCACGGCAGACGCGTTCTTAACGATGGCCAGTGTGTCGAAGTCATGGAGTTGGTCTTTGGTCGGCAGGGTGCGGCGGTTGCCCGGGTCGGTAAGGCCCTCCAAGCCGTACTCGTCACCGTAATAGATTGAGGGTACACCCGGGAAGGTCATCTGCATGAGCGTCGCCAACCAAAAGCGGCTCTTGGCCAGGCCCATGGAGTTCTCGTCCAGGCGCCATTTGCTGCGCTCGCTCTCGGGCAGCTGCGACTCGTCGGGGCCACCGCCGAGCACCGAGATGATACGCGGACGGTCGTGGCTCGAAAGCAGATTGAGTGCGCAGGCCAGTGCCTCGCGCGGGTAGTTCTCGCGCAGGGTCTCGATATCCTCGGCAGCTTGGTAGGCGTTTTTGTAGCCCATCAAAAAGCCGATGACCATGTCGCGGAAGGGGTAATCCATGGCCGAGTCGAGCTCGGAGCCTTGCAGATAGCGACGCAGATGGCCGTAGCTTATCTTGTTGGAGGCGTCTTCCCAGACCTCGCCGAGCAACAGTGCGTCGGGCTTTTCGGCAAGTACGGCCTTCTTGATCTCGGTCAGGAAATCGTCCGAAAGCTCGTCGGCCACATCTAGGCGCCAACCATGGGCACCAGCGCGCAGCCATTTACGAATGACGCCGTCCTTGCCCAGGAGCCACTCGCGTACCAGTTCGGAGCTCTCATTGATGGCGGGCATATTGCCCACGCCCCACCAGCAGTCATACGATCCGTCCTCATGGAAGTAAAACGCATCGCGCCACGGCGAGTCCTCGCTCTGCCATGCACCGACGCCGGGATAGTTGCCGTAGCGGTTAAAGTAGATCGAGTCGTCGCCCGTATGGTTGAAGACGCCGTCCAGGATGATGGAAATGCCGAGCTTCTCTGCCGCCTCGCACAGCTCAGTAAAGTCCTGCTCGGTGCCCAGGATCGGGTCGATCTTGGTGTAATCGGCCGTGTCGTAGCGGTGGTTGCTTGCAGCCTCAAAGATGGGGTTGAGGTAGATGGCCGTAAAGCCCAGCTCGGCAATGCGGGGCAGGTCTTCTTGGATACCCTTGAGCGAGCCGCCGTAAAAGTCCCAAGTCTTGATGGAGCCGTCTTCGGCACGCTCGTACACGGGCGGCTCGTTCCAGTCCTCGACCATGCGGCGCTGGATTCCATTGCGCGGTTTTTCGACCTCGGCCAGCGTGCGCTCTCGCCAGTTTTCGTCGCGGGCATAGCGATCGGGGAAGATCTGGTAGACCATACCGCGCTCGTACCACTCGGGTCGAACTTCGCGGTGCTTGTAGACGGTGACCTGGAACGACGGCACCTCGGCGTAGTTATAGGTCACGCCCTCGCCGCCGGTGCGGTCCTGCGGTGCGCCCAGGCGAACCTCGGGCTGGCCCTCGATATTGCAGATAAAGCTGTACCAGATAAGACAGGGCTCGGTGCACTCAAGCTCTACGGTAAATATGCCGTCGCCTTCGTGCGTCATGGGATATCGAGACTCACCGATCTCATCGACCCAGGTGCGCAGCGTAAGCGTTGCCTGCGCGGGATCGGCATCCTCCAGAATCACGGAGAGCGAAAGGGTAGTTCCAGTGGTCACAGCGCCAAACGGAGTGCGAAACTGCGGCAGACGGCTGTTGTGTATCAATCTCATAGTACGGTCCAGTTCAATAGAATCATGGCCTGCTGGCCATGGGCTTTACGCACAGGATGTAAGTATATCTGTTGTACACAGGCTGTATAAACAACATCCGTTTACCATCGGCGAACGGTTGTCCTAGAAAATCGTTTTACCACTCAAATTATCGCGATATCCGAAATAGCCTAGACTGATACTATTTTTAGCCAAACAAAAGTACTTCGGTTTACTACGACGAATTGAATGATCTTAACCACGGTCATTTTGGTGATATTAAAACCGCAGGTAGAAGCGTTGCCAATTTTTTAGATTACTCGCTGTGGTCGGCCGGAGCCATTTTGTCGTAGTAAACTGGCCCTCTTTTTAATACATAAGTTCAACCAAAAAGAGGGCGCCTGGTTGGGACGCCCTCTTTTGCTTTAAGGATTAAGTTTAATCGTCCGGATTAGCGGCGCTTGCGGGTGGCAGTTGCCTTGCGGACGGAGGTCTTCTTGGTCGGGGCCTTTTCCTCGACCGGAGTGGCGGGGGAGACCGGGGCCTCCTTGGCGGGCTTGGGCTTGGCCTTTACCTCGGCCTTGGGCTCCTCTTTGGCGGCAGCAGGCTTGACCTCGGCGGCCTTCGGCGCCGGCTTGGCCTTTACTGCGGGCTTGGCCTCGGCCTTAGCCTCCGCCTTTGGAGCAGCAGCCTTGGTCGTGGTCTTTTTGGCCGTCGTCGCAGTGCGCTTGCGCGTGGTGGTCTTGGCGGCCGGCTTGGCCTCGACGGTTGCCTCAGCATTGGACTCGGCGGGCGTTTCCTCGACTTTGGCGGCCGGCTTTGCGGCTGCCTTGGTCGTGGCGGCCTTCGCGGTCGTCGACTTGGTTGCCGTGGTCTTCTTGGCTGCCGTTGACTTTTTGGCGGTCGTGGTCGCCTTCTTAGCAGCGGTCTTTGCCGGAACCTTGGCGGCCGGCTTGGCCACGGCGACCTCGGCCTTTACCTCGGGAGTAGCCTCGGCTTCTGCGGCCTTCTTGGCAGCGGCGGTCGTGCGCTTGCGCGTGCTCGTTGTCTTGGCAGCGGTGGTCTTTGTTGCCGCCGCCTTGGTCGCTGTGACCTTCTTGGCCGTCGTCTTACGAGTCGCGGTCTTCTTAACTGCGGGCTTGGCCTCGGCCTTTGCCTCAGGAGCAACCTCAGCCTTCACCTCAGGGTCGGCCTTTGCGGGCTCAGCTTCAACCGGCTTCTCCTCGGCCTTGGGCTCCGACTCAGCAACAACCTCAGGCTCGTCGACAACAGCCGCCGGCCTCTCAATCTCCGGATGCATAAAGAAATACAGATCAAGATACTTATCGGCCGAGCGCGTCCAGCTAAAGTCCTGGCTCATGGCCTGCGTGACCAGCTGGTTCCAGGCATCGCGGTTGTCCCAGAACAGGCGTGCCGCGCGGAACACGGCGTCGCCCATCTCGTCGCCGTTAAAGTTGCTAAACGAGAAGCCCGTACCCTCGCCGGTAAACTCGTTGTACGGGATCACAGTGTCCTTCAGGCCACCGGTCTCGCGCACAATGGGCAGGGTACCGTAGCGCATGGCGATGATCTGCGACAGGCCACAGGGCTCAAACTTCGAAGGCATCAGGAACATGTCGGCTGCGGCATACATACGCTGCGACAGCGCAGGATCGAACTCGATGCGTGCGGCCATGGTGCCGGGGTACTTGTCCTGGAAGTAGCGCAGTCCGTCCTCGTAGTCGCGGTCGCCGGTGCCCAGAACGGCCACCTGAACGCCGCCGGCTAGGATGCGATCGAGCGCGTACATGACCAGGTCCATGCCCTTTTGGCGCGTCAGGCGCGTGACCATGACCATAAGCGGACGGTCGTCGCGAACCTCGAGCCCCAGCTCTTCCTGCAGCTTGGCCTTGCACACGGCCTTACCAGAACGGTCCTCCACGGTGTAGTTGGCGGCAATGCGCTTGTCGGTCGCCGGGTCAAAGCCCGCGACGTCGATGCCATTCAAAATGCCCTGCAGCGCATACGAACGCTCACGCAGAACGCCGTCCAGGCCCTCGCCAAATTCGGGCGTCTGGATCTCGTTGGCATAGGTGGGGCTCACCGTGGTGATGGCGTCGGCGTAGCGCAACGCGCCCAGCATGTAGTTGATGCTGCAGGCGTCGCAACGCAGCTGCGAGGCGGCCGCCGGAATATGCGCCACGCCCAGGATATCCTCCATCACGGTGTCGCTAAACTGGCCCTGGAACGCCACGTTGTGGATCGAGAACACGGTCTTGACGCGGTCATACAGCGGCAGGCCCTGGTAAAACTCGCGCAAGAACACTGGCGCCAGCGCCGTCTGCCAGTCATTGCAGTGCAGGATGTCGCACTCAAAGCCGGCCGGCAGGTGCTGCAGGCTCTCGGTGATGGCCTTGGAGAAGAACGCGAAGCGCTCGCCGTCATCAAAGAAGCCGTACGGATAGTCGCGCGCAAAGTAGCGCTCGTTGTCGATGAACATATAGGTGACGCCGTCGTGCTCGAGCTTCTCGAGTCCGCAGTACTCATTGCGCCAGCCCAGGCTCACGTAAAAGTCGGAGAAGTGCTCCATCTGCGCCTTGTACTCGTCCTTGATGGTGGCGTACTTGGGCACCATGACGATGACCTCGGCGCCGGCGCGCACAAGCGCCGCGGGCAGCGAGCCCGCCACGTCGCCCAGGCCACCGGTCTTTACAAACGGTGCGCACTCGGCCGAGGCAAACACGATCTGCATCTTTTTGCTGGAATCTGCCATATTGTCTCCCATGTTGCAATTCGAGAATAGCCGCCTGGCGCTAACCGGGCGGCTATTCTACATGTTACGAGCGATGTTGCGGTGCCAACGTTAACGTACGATGGTGGTGTCGGAAGTTAACGGAGCCTTGCCCAGCACCAGGATGTTCTCGGGCGTGCCGCGAAGCTCGGTGTTGTTGGGAACCACGTTGTTCTTGTCCAGGATGGCGTTCTCGACGCGTGCGCCGCTCTTGATGATGCAGCTCTGGTTGATGATCGAGTTGGTCACCGATGCGCCTTCCTCAACCACAACGCCGCGCGACAGGATCGAATTGCGCACGGTGCCCTTGATGATGCAACCGGCCGAGATGATCGAGTTGCAGGCGTGGCTGCCGGTCGCATAGCGCGAAGGCGGCACGTCGTGAGCCTTGGTCAGGATCGGGCGCTCGGGGTCAAAGAGCTGATCGGCCACGGTCTGGTCGAGCAGGTCCATGCTGCGGCGATACAGCGACTTCTCGCTAAACACGCCCACGACCTCGCCCTTGTACTCGTAGCTGCACACGTCGATGTTGCCAAAGTCGCCCTGGAGTGCCTCGAGCAGGTCCAGATAGTCGGCGGCCTGGTAGTGGTCGATGATCTCGAGCAGCGTCTCGCGGTTGACGATGCAGCAGTCCATAGAGGCGTTGTCGCCGTACACGACGCCGGCGCTCACGCCCGTCAGGCGACCGTTCTCGTTAATCTCGAGCTTGGTCTCGTCATCGACGTTGCGCGTGGCCTTGCAGTACACCACGGTCATCTGGGCGCCGGAGTTCTCGTGCGCCTCGATGATGGTGTTGAGGTCCATGTTAAAGATGATATTGGTGCCCATCATCACGACATAGGGCTTCTCCGAGCGCTGGAACAGCGTCTTGTTGGAGATGATGTCGCGCAGCAGGAAGCGCATGCCGCCCTTGGTGGTGCCATACGCGTTGCCGGGGACCATGAACAGGCCGCCCTTCTTGCGGTCCAGGCCCCAGTCCTTGCCCGAGCCCACGTGGTCGATCAGCGAGCGGTAGTTACCCGGCATGACGACTCCAACGGTCTTGATGCCGGCATTCATCATGTTGGACAGCGGAAAGTCGATCAGGCGGTAGCGGCCCAAAAACGGAACGGACGCGATGGGGCGGTCCTTGAGCAGGACACTGCCGTAGGACGAAGAGTAGTTAGCGGTGATATAACCGATGGCCTTGCGATTGATCATCGGATCATTCCCCCTTCCCGATAACGACGTCATTTCCAACGACGGCCGTATCCTTGGTGGTATCGACAGAGCCGAGCTTCACGCCCTCTTCGACCGTGGAGTTCTCGCCCAAAATAGCGCGGCAGATGTGCGCGCCGCTCTTAACGTGCGCACCCGGCAGCAGCACGGAGTCCTCGACCACGGCGCGCTCCTCGATGATGACATCGGTCGAAAGGATCGAGTGGCGAGCGGTGCCGTAGATCTTGCAGCCATTGGAGACCAGGCAGTCGTCTAGGCGACCGTCCGGGCCAATGTAGTGCGGCGGACGCGTGGTGATGTTGGACATGATGGGGAAGTTCTTGTCGAACAGATCGAACTCGGGGTTGTTACCCAGCAGGTCCATCGAGGTCTCATGGAAGCTGGCGATGGTGCCGACGTCCTTCCAGAAGCCGTGGAACTCGTAGCTGTACAGGCGCTTGTTCTCACCGAGCAGCTTGGGGATGATGTCCTTGCCAAAGTCGTGGCTCGAGCGCTGGTCCAGAGCGTCCTCCTCGAGCGCCTCGATCAGCACGTCGGCCGAGAAGATGTAGATGCCCATGGACGCGAGGTTCGAATCGGGCTTCTCGGGCTTCTCGGTGAACTTGGTGATGCGGCCGTCTTCGGGGTCGGTGGTCAGGATGCCAAAGCGGCTGGCCTCCTCCCACGGCACGGGCATAACGCTCACCGTGAGGTCGGCGTTGTTCTCAATGTGCGTCTTGAGCATCTTGCGGTAGTCCATGCGATACAGGTGATCGCCCGAAAGAATCAGGACGTACTTGGGGTCGTTGGCCTTGATGTAGTCGAGGTTCTGCGTAATGGCGTCGGCCGTGCCCGCATACCAGGCGCCGCCGGTCTGCGTCTCGTACGGCGGCAGGATCGACACGCCGCCGTCGCGGCTGTCCAGATCCCACGCCTCGCCGGATCCCACGTAGGCATGCAGCAGGTAGGGACGGTACTGCGTCAGAACGCCCACCGTGTCGATGCCCGAGTTGGAGCAGTTGGACAGCGAAAAGTCGATAATGCGGAACTTGCCACCAAAGCTAACCGCCGGCTTGGCGATCTTTTGGGTGAGTGCCCCCAATCGGCTGCCCTGTCCTCCTGCGAGGAGCATCGCGATGCATTCTTTCTTACTCATCGATTTCTCCTTCTGTCATCGATGTTCCTAACCCATTAGCGACGGGCGCGGCGCACTGTCACGCCCGTCGAGTAATGCCGTGCGGCAAAGGGAGCTCGCGCGCTTTATGCGTGCCAGATCTCGTCGCGATACTCGCGAATGGTGCGGTCGGACGAGAACCAGCCACTCGAGGCGGTGTTGAGCAGGGCCTTGCGGTTCCAGGTCTCCTGGTCGCCGTAGCTGCCCGTGAGGTTCTCCCATGCATCCACGTAGCTACGGAAGTCAGCCATGACTAGGTCGGGGTCGTTGTTGTTCATGAGCTCGTTGTAGATGCTCTCGAAGTTGCCCGAAAGACCCGCAAACGTGTTGTCCTTGAGCTCGTCCATCACGCGGCCCAGACGCTCGCGGTCGCCGTTGAGGGTATCCCACGCAAAGTAGCTGTTGGATGCCCAGAGCTTCTCGACCTCGGGGGCGGTCAGGCCAAAGATGGCCTCGTTCTCGCGACCGGCCAGGTCGGCGATTTCGATGTTGGCGCCGTCGAGGGTACCCAGCGTAATGGCGCCGTTCATCATGAGCTTCATGTTGGACGTGCCCGAGGCCTCCTTGCCGGCCGTGGAGATCTGCTCCGAGATCTCGGCGGCAGGGTAGATGAGCTGGGCGTTGCTCACGCGGAAGTTGGGGATAAAGCAGACCTTCATGACCTCGTTGACGCGGGCATCGTTGTTGATGACGTCGGCCACGGAGTTAATGAGGCGGATGGTCTCCTTGGCGAAGGTGTAGCTCGAGGCAGCCTTGCCGCTAAAGATGAAGGTCGTCGGCGTCACGTGGAAGTTGGGATCGGCGATGCGACGGTTGTAGATGTCCATCACCTTCATGATGTTCATGAGCTGGCGCTTGTAGGCGTGGAAACGCTTTACCTGAACATCGAAGACGGTGTTGGGGTCGATAACCAGACCGGTCTCGGCCTTGACGTAGGCGGCCAGACGCTCCTTGTTGGCGCGCTTGGAGGCACCCACGGCCTTCAGGAACTCGGTGTCGTTCTGGAACTCCTTGAGTTTCTCCAGTTCAAAGGCGTCCTTGAGCCAGCCGTCGCCAATGGCCTCGGTCACGAGCTTGGCGTAGGTGGGGTTGGCCTCGGCAAAGAAGCGACGGTGCGAGATGCCGTTGGTCTTGTTGTTGAACTTCTCGGGCGTCAGGGCATAGAAGTCCTTGAGCACGATGTTCTTGATAATGTCGGAGTGGATCTTGGCTACGCCGTTGACGCTGTGGCTGCAGATCACGGACAGGTTGGCCATGCGAATCTCGCCGTCCCACAGGATGGCAGTCTGGCGCAGACGCTCCTGCCAGCCCTCCTGGGTGGTGTCGAACGACTCGTGCCAACGACGGCTGATCTCGTCGATGATCTGGTACACGCGGGGGAGGAGCTTGGAGAACGTGCCGATGGGCCACTTCTCTAGGGCCTCGGGCAGGATGGTGTGGTTGGTGTAGCTCACGACCTGCGTCACGATGTTCCAGGCGTCATCCCACTCGAGCTTCTTCTCGTCGATGAGGATGCGCATGAGCTCGGGGCCGCACATGGCGGGGTGCGTGTCGTTGGTGTGGATGGCCACAAACTGCGGCAGCAGCTCCCAGTTCTCGCCGTGCTCCTTCTCAAAGGTGTCGAGCAGGCTGTAGATGCCGGCCGAGACAAACAGGTACTCCTGCTTCAGGCGCAGCAGACGACCGTGCTCGCCGGCATCGTTGGGGTAGAGGATGGCGCTGATGGCCTCGGCCTCGGCGCGCTCGGCGTCGGCCAGGGCGTAGTCGCCGCGGTTGAAGGCCTCAAGGTCAAAGTGCTCCTCGACCGGCTCGGCGGCCCAGACGCGCAGCTTGTTGACGGTCTCGCCGGCATAGCCCACCACGGGGATGTCGTAAGGGACGGCCAGGATGTCCTGCGTGTCCACCGTGCGGTAGAACGTGCGGCCGTTCTCCTCAAAGCCCTCGACGTGGCCACCAAACTTAATGGTCACGGCCTTGTCCTGACGACGGACCTCCCAGGGATAGCCGTGGGTGAGCCACTCGTCGGTGGCCTCGACCTGGCTGCCGTTGACGATTTCCTGCTTAAACAGGCCGTAGCGGTAGCGCATGCCGTTGCCGTAGCCGGCAATGCCCTCGGCTGCCATGGAATCCAGGAAGCATGCGGCCAGACGGCCAAGGCCACCGTTGCCCAGTGCCGGATCGGGCTCCTGGTTCTCGATGACGGATAGGTCAAAACCCATGTCGTCGAGCGCCTCGGCGACCATATCGCGCACGCCAAAGTTGAGCAGGTAGTTGTCGAGCAGGCGGCCGATCAAAAACTCGATCGAGAAGTAGTACACGCGCTTCTTGCCCTCGGCAGTGGCGCGGGCGTCGCTCTTGGTGGCGACGGTGCGTGCCTTCTCGGCCACGAGCTTGGCCAGGGCGTTAAAGCGGTCCAGGTCGCTGGCGGCCTCGATGCTCTTGCCGCTAATGCTCATGACGGCATCACGATAGAGCTCGGTAAACTCCTGCTTGTTGTCGAAGATCTTATTCATACGTTCCTTTCCCCCGGGGATGTTTCTCCCGGAACGGTTATGACTTGTATCCTACGCCCCCGCGGGGCGGGTAATTACAGTGGTAACGCCTTTGTTACGCTTTCTTGGCAGAAGCCTTTACGGCAGCTGCCTTGGCCTTGGGAGCAGCCTTTTTGGTGGCTACCTTCTTGGCCGTGGTGGACTTGGCCGAAGCCTTCGCCTTAGCCGGAGCCTTCTTAGCAGCTGCGGGCTTGGGCTTTACCGAGGACGCCCGCTTACGCTTCGCCTTCTTGGGCTCCTCGACCACGGGCGGCTTATAGCTGCTGGGACCGCGGCGCTTGAGTACCACGCCTGCCAGGCCGGGCACCTTAATCTCGATAGAGTCCATCTGCCCGTTCCAGGGATAGGGCTCGCTCGAGCAGGTGTAAGGCTCCTCACCGGCGTATCCGCTACCACCGAACTCGGGACGGTCGGAATCGAAGATGACCTCCCAGTCACCCTCGCGCGGCACGCCCACGCGGAAGCTCTCGTAGCTCGCCGGGTCAAAGTTGATCAAGATCACCAGGTCGTCGTCGACGTCCTCGCCCTGGCGTACAAAGCTCACGATGGACTGCTTGGAGTTGTCCGCGTCAATCCAGGTAAAGCCGTCGTCGGTGTAGCCGCGCTCGTACAGGGCGGGCTCGGCGGTGTACAGGTGGTTGAGCGCCTTGATAAACGCCTGATGATGACGGTGGGTCTCGTACTCTTCGGTCAGGAACCACTGGATGGACTCGTAGTAGCGCCACTCAATAAACTGGCCGATCTCGTTGCCCATAAAGTTGAGCTTGGCACCGGGGTGCGTCATCTGGTAGAAGGCGAGCGTGCGCAGGCCGGCAAACTGACGCCACCAGTCGCCCGGCATACGGCCGATCAGCGAGCATTTACCGTGGACGACCTCGTCGTGGCTCAGCGGGCAAATAAAGTTCTCGGTAAAGGCGTACATGATGGAGAACGTGAGCAGCCCGTGGTTGCCGGGGCGCCACGGAAAATCGGTCTGCATGTAGTGCAGGGTATCGTTCATCCAGCCCATGTCCCACTTGTAGTGGAAGCCCAGACCGCCGTCCTGCGGCGGGTAGGTCACGAGCGGCCACGCGGTGGACTCCTCGGCCATCATCATCACGTCGGGGTAGTGGGCCTCCACGGCGCAGTTGACCTGGCGGATAAACGCGCTGGCATCCAGGTCCTCCTCGGTTCCGTACTTGTTGAACTTCTTTTGGCCCGGATCGTCGATGCCAAAGTTGAGGTACAGCATGCTGGACACGCCATCCATGCGGATGCCGTCAACGTGGAAGTTCTCGAGCCAGTACAGCACGTTGGAGACCAGGAAGGAGCGGACCTCGCCGCGGGCGAAGTCAAACTTGTGCGTGCCCCAGTTGGGGTGAATCTCGTGCTCAAACAGCATGTGGCCGTTAAAGGTGGCAAGGCCGTGGGAGTCGGCGCAAAAACCGCCGGGCACCCAGTCCATGATCACGCCGATGCCTGCCTCGTGGCATGCATCGATAAAGTGCATGAGTTGCTGCGGGTCGCCATAGCGCGAAGTGGCGGCATAATAGCCGGTCGTCTGGTAGCCCCAGGAGCCATCGAAGGGATGCTCCATGAGCGGCATGACCTCGATATGCGTATAGCCCATGTCGCGCACGTAGTCCACGAGCTCCACCGACAGGTCGTCGTAGGTGTAAAACTCGCCGCGCTGCGCGGGGAAGGGATCCATGGGGCCGGGATAGTTGCCATACTCGTCCGGCTCGCCCTGCGGCGCGTCGCCGTGGCGCTTCCACGAGCCAATATGCACCTCGTAGATGTTAAGGGGCTGCGACATGTGGTTGTGGCCGGCGCGGCGCTTGAGCCATGCGGCGTCGTTCCATTTGTAGCCATCGAGGGTCCACAGCACGCTAGCGGTACCCGGAGGGCACTCGGCCTTGAAGGCGTACGGATCGGCCTTGTACAGTTTTTCGCCCTCGTTGGTCTCGATTAAATATTTATAGAGCTGGCCTTGTTCTGCGCCAGGAATAAAGCCTTCCCAAATAGCGCTCGTATGCACGGGCACCAGCGGGTTGGCTTCCTCATCCCAGTCGTTAAATTCGCCAATGACATGTACGCTCTTTACATCGGGCGCCCAAACGCAAAAGCGCCAGCCGCGCGTACGGTTCTGCGTGTCGGGGTGCGCGCCCATCTTTTCCCAGCTGCGCTCCCACGTGCCGATGCCAAATAGATAGACATCGTCCTTGGTGAGCTCCGGTGCGTGCGGGGCGGCTTTACGGGTTGCGGGCTTTTTAGCCGTTGGCTTTAGCTTTGTATCGCTCACGTTTGATCCCATCATGACGCGGCAGCGTGTTGCCTTGGTGACTAGATGCGAAAGGTCCAAGGCTGCACGAATCGAAGGGACGGCGATAGTTCTATGATTCGTTCCACCTCGCGTGCTCGGTGGAACTTTCGGCAGAAACTACGATAACACCTGTACGTTACTTTTATGAAGGAAAGTGGTTTTTGGGCGGCGTTTAATCGGTAAGCGCCATGTTTAGACCACTGGCAGAATTGCGATGGTAAAACTCTTGACAGTTTTACCAATAAGGGTTTTTTGATTGTTGGTTTGACGTTTGGTAAAACGTTTTTAGCAGGTTGTTTACCATTTGACATCGAAAGGTACATTTATGTCCCAGACCGCCGCTCCCAATGTCGCTTTTATTTTCGATTGCGACGGCACGCTGGTTAATAGCACCCCCGTTTGGGCCTATGCCCAGCCCGAGTTATTGCACCGCCACGGAGTTGACGTGACGGTCGACGATTTTGCCCAGTTTGAGCATTTGTCGCTCGAGGACGAGTGCCAGGCCTACCACGACACCTGGGGCATTGGAGCGAATGGCGAGGAGCTGTATCGCGAGTTGAGCGACATCCTGATCGATGGGTACTCCAAGGTGCCGCCGCGCGAGGGGCTCCTGGCATTTTTGGAGCAGACGAAGGCGGCGGGCATTGCCTTGTGCGTTGCCACGTCCACGCCGGCCGAGCTGGTTAAGTCTGCGCTTGCGGGCGCCGGGCTCGACGCGTACATGGAGTTTGTTACCACGACGGGCGAGGCAGGACGCTCCAAACAGTTCTCCGACGTATACGAGCTGGCGCTGCGCCGCCTAGAAGAGCGCCACGGGCACAAGTTTGAGCGCGCGTGGGTGTTTGAGGACGCCGTCTTTGGCCTAAAGAGTTCTGGGGTCGCCGGCTTTAAGCGTGTAGGTATTTATGACCCGCACGGCCGCATGAAGCGCGACGATGTGCGCGCCAACTGCGATATCTTTATCGACAGCTACGAGGAGCTGGATCTAGCCCGCCTGCTTGCGTTTGAGGGATAGGCGAGGTCTATGGCTTGTAAGGTATTGGTGGTCTGCGGCTCGCCCGTGGTGGCGAGCGCGGATCTGTTGCGTAGGCTAGTAGGGGAGTGCGATTACGTTGTTGCCGTGGACCGCGGCCTGGATGCCCTTCTGGGTGCGGGACTAAGCTGCGACGTGTATGTGGGGGATGCCGACACGGTAAGTGACGCGGGTCGTGCGTTGGTCGATGCCGCCACCGACTTTGAAGTTGAGCGTCACGACCCCTACAAAGACTATACCGACCTGGCGCTGGCGCTCGATTCCGTCCGACGCCGCTGGCCAGGTGCCGAAGTGGTTGCGACCTGCGCCACGGGCGGCCGCCCTGATATGGCCCTAAGCGTCCTAGGCTTACTAGCCAACTACAAAGACGCCCCCGTCTGGATTGCCGAGGACGAGATCACCGCCCGCATTCTGCATGAAGGCGAATCGTGGACCATCGAGGGCGTCGTGGACAAGACGTTCTCTATCATTGCTATAGCCCCTGGGACGGTGGTAAGCGAACGCGGCCTAGAGTGGGAGCTAGATCACGCTTCGTTAGGTCTACTAGCCGACACGGGCATCAGCAACGTCGTTAGGTCAACAGCCACGATCCAAGTCCACACCGGCACCTCAATCGCTTACCTATATAAATAGGCATTGGTTGATTTCCGATCTCAGCCGAACACATTGAGCAAATAGGCCATTCCCGCAGT
>CALBOJ010000014.1 GCA_937896835.1 uncultured Collinsella sp. | reverse complement strand
GTCGCATTCATCGTGTGGATGGACAACGCTGAGAGACGCATTCCTGTCCAGTACGCCAAGCGCGTCGTCGGCCGCAAGATGTACGGCGGCCAGAACACCCATATTCCGATAAAGGTCAATATGTCCGGTGTTATGCCCATCATCTTCGCAGGCTCGATTCTTTCCATCCCGCCCACCATCCAGATGTTCATTCCGGCCGCAAAGCTTTCGGCCAGCAAGTTCTGGACCGGTTTCTTCAACGTGTTCTCCTCGACTCACTGGGCTTACGGCATTATCTACTTCATACTGATAATCGCTTTCGCCTACTTCTATTCGAGCATCCAGTACAATCCTATTGAGATGTCGCAGAACATCGCCAAGAACGGCGGTATGATTCCCGGTATCCGTACCGGCAGACCCACATCGGACTACATCGCAAGGATCATTTCGAGAATCACACTTCTCGGAGCTCTCCTTCTGAGTGTCGTCGCTATCTTCCCGATCCTGTTCTCGCAGATCACCACGCTCATCCTTTCAAAGGCAACGAGCTACGCTGACGGCATGAACATTTCGCTCGGCGGTACGTCGATAATAATTCTTGTCGGTGTTGCTCTTGAAACTGTCAAGCAGCTCGAGAGCCAGATGATGATGCGTCACTACAAGGGCTTCCTTGATTAAGCCCTGCCGCAACTAACGGCAAAAACGGAGGATAAGCATGATAGTGCTCAAAACAAGTCACGAACTCTCGCTGATGAGAGAGGCTTGCAGGATATCTGCGGGAGCATTAAAAGTGGCGGGCGAGGCTGTCGAGCCGGGCGTTACTACCGCTCAGATCGATAAGATCGCACACGAATATATTCTAAAAGCAGGGGCCACGCCTACGTTCCTTAATTACAACGGGTTCCCCGCTACGGCATGCATTTCCATAAACGATGAGATCATTCACGGAATACCCAGCCACAGACGTGTTATCAAAAGCGGCGATATAGTCAGCATTGACCTCGGCGCTTCGATAAACGGCTATACCGGCGACAACGCTGCCACTTTCGCCTGCGGGGACATTTCCCCCGAGGCGAAGCGGCTGTGCGACGTGACCAGAGAGAGCCTCTATGAAGGCATCAAAAAGGCTGTCGCAGGCGGCAGACTCGGCGATATAGGCTTCGCTATTGCGAGCTACTGCGAGGAGCGCGGCTTCTCCGTCGTTCGCGAATACACGGGCCACGGCGTGGGTGCTAATCTCCATGAGGATCCCAGCGTACCGAATTTCGGCACGCCAGGAAGAGGCGTTCGCCTGCTGCCCGGCATGACTATTGCCATCGAACCGATGATAAATCAGGGCTCTGCGGCTATCCGTACTCAACCCGACGGATGGACTGTCAGAACCAAAGACGGCAAACTCTCGGCTCATTTCGAACACCCCGTCGCCATAACGGCTGACGGGCCGAAGATAATGACTCAGCTTTAAGCGGAGGATTAATGATGAGCTTTCAACGAGGCTGCGTCGTCAGATCGACGGCCGGACGCGATAAGGGCAGACTGCTTGCAGTCACAGCCGTTACGTCAAGCGGTGTCGAGGTCTGCGACGGTAAGGAGCGCAAGCTCCTCAGACCCAAAATCAAGAATCCTAAGCACGTCGAGCCGACGCCGATGCGTCTGACGCAGGAGGATATGGCGTTTGACAGCCGCCTGCGCCGCGCGCTCAGAAGGCTCGAGGATGAGACTGCATCATTGTAGGGAGGTCAGTATATGTCAAAGCAGGATATGATCGAGATTGAAGGTACGGTAGTAGAGGCCCTGCCCAACGCGACTTTCACAGTCGAGCTGGAAAACGGCCACCAGATATTGGCTCATATCTCCGGTAAGCTCAGGATGAACTACATCCGCATTCTTCCGGGAGATAAGGTCACGGTCGAAATGTCGCCATACGACCTGACGAAGGGCCGCATAACATGGCGTTCCAAGTAAAAGGAGGGTATTCTAATGAAAGTCAGACCTTCTGTCAAAAAAATGTGTGAAAAGTGTAAGATCATCAAGCGCAAGGGAAAAGTAATGGTCATCTGTGAAAATCCCAAGCACAAGCAGCGTCAGGGCTAATGACGCAAACCATTCAATGGAGGTGCAACTGACAAATGGCGCGTATTTCAGGTGTTGACCTGCCTAGAGAGAAAAGAGTCGAGATCGCTCTGACCTATATCTACGGCATCGGTCGCAAAACCGCAAGCGATATTATCGCCGCAACAGGAGTTAATCCCGATATAAGAGTCAAGGACCTGTCCGAGGATGACGTCTCTAAGCTTCGTGAGTATATAGATCATCACTGCAAGGTCGAGGGTGACCTTCGCCGTGAGACCGCTTTCGATATCAAGAGACTCGTCGAGATCGGCTGCTATCGCGGTGTCCGCCACCGCAAGGGTCTGCCGGTTAGAGGCCAGCGTTCCAAGACCAATGCCCGTACACGCAAGGGTCCGAAGAAGACCATTGCGAATAAGAAGAAGTAAGGAGGGAAATCGAATATGGCTAAACAGGTAGCGAAAAAGGCTGTGATCCGTCGTCGCCGTGAGAAGAAGAACATCGAGCGCGGCGCCGCCCATATCCAGTCCAGCTTCAATAATACCATCGTCACTCTGACCGATACGCAGGGCAACGCACTGTCCTGGGCTTCTGCCGGCGGCCTCGGTTTCCGTGGCTCCCGTAAGTCCACTCCCTTTGCTGCCCAGACCGCCGCTGAGGTGGCTGCCAAGGCTGCTATGGAGCATGGCCTGAAGAGCGTAGAAGTTTATGTAAAGGGCCCCGGCCAAGGCCGTGAAGCTGCCATTCGTGCGCTGCAGGCTGCCGGTCTGGAGGTCACCATGATCAAGGACGTCACCCCCATCCCCCACAATGGCTGCCGTCCGCCCAAGAGAAGACGCGTATAATAGGAGGAAAAAAAGATGGCAAGATATACAGGTCCTGTATGCAGACTTTGCCGTCGTGAGGGCAAAAAGCTGTTCCTGAAGGGCGACAGATGCTACTCCGACAAGTGCGCTGTAGGCCGCAGACAGTCGGTTCCCGGCCAGCACGGCAAGTCCCGCAAGAAGGTTTCTGAATACGGCACGCAGCTGCGCGCCAAGCAGACCGCCCGTCGTTACTACGGCGTTATGGAAAACCAGATGCTGAAGTACTTCGACACGGCGGAGCGTATGCCCGGCAAGACCGGTGAAAACC
>CALBOJ010000013.1 GCA_937896835.1 uncultured Collinsella sp. | reverse complement strand
TGACGGCGTCTATCTCATTCATGGCGGAGAGACCCGGGATGCGCTCGATAAAAAGGCGATTAACTCCCAGTTTCTGGTCAGCATTTTTTATCAGGCAGTAATCAGCGTTGCGGTAATACTTGTCGCCTTATTTGGGCCTTTTGAGACGCAGCGCCAGTTTGTTATTGTCTGGATTGGCATAATTCTGCTTGCAAATAATTGTTCGTTCTATTTGGGATATGTATTTCAGGCGGTAAATGAAACCGCGCTGTTTTCTTTTTCGGCAGCGCTTGACGCCTTGGCCTTTTTTGCGGCTCTGATCATTCTGGTTGTTTTCGGAGTTGATTCGTTCGAGCCCTATATTATTTTTTATACTCTGGCCAAATACCTCAGATTAGTTTATTGCCTGTATAAAGCTAGGGATATTCTGTCTGCTGGGGTTTTAGCGCACTCTGAAAGTGTTAAGGAGTCGATTGAAAGCGTTCGCGTTGGCATCAAGTTGATGTTTGCCAACATAGTAAGTAGTTTGATACTTGGTGTTGTTAGGTTTTTTGTTGATTTGAACTGGGGAATTGAGGTCTTTTCAATCGTCTCCTTTTCTCTATCGATTGCTGCTTTTTTCCTGACGTTCCTGACACAGGTTAGCATGGTGCTGTTTCCGAATTTGAAACAACTCGATCGTCATGGCTGCTCGAGCGCCTTTTGTATGATGAGGGACATTCTCGATTTGCTGCTTCCGGCGGTGTATATCCTTTATGGCCCCATAACGGTTGTTCTCAATTGGTGGCTTCCCCAGTATGCGAGAAGCATCCAGCTATTCGCGGTCCTATTCCCGATTTGCGTTTTTGAGGGGAAGATGGACATTGTCGGCACGACTTTTTTCAAAGTTTTGCGTGAAGAAAAACGGCTGTTAGAGGTTAATTTAGCAACTCTTCTCTTTAGCTTCGTGTGCACTCTGTTTGGTACTTATGTGGTTAAGTCGGTTGAATTTGTTCTCTTTTGCGTCGTAATTGCACTCGCGTCCAGATGCTTGTTGTCAGAACTGCTAATTGGCAGAATGCTCAATGTTTCTCGGACTAAATTGTCATTTGTAAGTGCCATATTGAGTCTTGGATTTGTAATTAACGCGCAATTGTTTACCCCACTTTTGACCTCTGTCATCTTTCTATTCGTATATTCAGCCTATCTAGTCATTAATAAGACGGTTTTTTGCAGGGTGTTCAAACTCAACGATATTTTGGAAAGTTAAGGAGTCGCTATGAAAGGCATCATCCTCGCCGGCGGGTCCGGCACGCGCCTGTACCCGCTCACGCTCGTGACCTCCAAGCAGCTGCTGCCGGTCTACGACAAGCCCATGATCTACTACCCGCTCAGCACCCTCATGCTGGCGGGCATCCGGGACATCCTGGTCATCTCCACGCCGACCGACCTCCCCAACTTCGAGCGCCTGCTCGGGGACGGCTCGCGCTACGGCGTGAACCTGTCCTACGCCGAGCAGCCCAGCCCGGACGGCCTGGCCCAGGCCTTCACCATCGGCGAGGAGTTCATCGCCGGCGAGCCGTGCGCCCTGGTGCTCGGCGACAACATCTTCTACGGCAACGGCCTGTCGCGCCACCTGACGCGCGCCGTCCAGAACGCCGAGTCGGGGAGGGCCACGGTCTTCGGCTACCACGTGGACGACCCCGAGCGCTTCGGCGTCGTGGAGTTCGACGGCGAGGGGAGGGCCGTCTCCATCGAGGAGAAGCCCTCAGAGCCCAAGAGCTCCTACGCCGTCACCGGCCTGTACTTCTACCCGGGCGACGTCGCCGCCAAGGCGCATGAGGTCAAGCCGTCCGCGCGCGGGGAACTGGAGATCACCACGCTCAACCAGATGTACCTGGAGGAGGGGACGCTGTCCGTCGTCACACTCGGCCGCGGCTACGCGTGGCTGGACACCGGCACCATGGAGAGCCTGCACGAGGCCGCGGAGTTCGTCCGCGCCGTGGAGCACTCCCAGGACCTGCCGGTCTCGGTCCCCGAGGAGATCGCCTGGGAGAACGGCTGGATCACCACCGAGGGGCTCAAGCAGGCCGCCGAGGCCTACGGCAAGTCGG
>CALBOJ010000012.1 GCA_937896835.1 uncultured Collinsella sp. | reverse complement strand
CTAAAGTGTATGATTCTGAACGTTACATGACTCACTTTACCTAACTAAAGTGCCACCAAGGGGGAATACCATGAATACCGATATGTCTCGTCGTCAGTTTGTTGGTCTAGTCGGCTCACTCGCTACGGTTCTAGGTCTTGGTCTTGTCGGCTGCGGCGGTGGTGCCGGCAAGGGCTCCGCTGCTGGCTCTGCCGCGGCCAAGGATGTGAAGGGCGCTGCGGAGTCCAAGAAGCTCGTGGTGGGCTTTGATAAGTCCTATCCTCCGTATGGCTTTGTGGGCGACGATGGCGAGTACACCGGCTTTGACCTCGACCTTGCCAAGGCCGTTGCCGACAAGCAAGGCTGGGAGGTCAAATACGAGGCCATCGACTGGGATGCCAAGGACACGCTACTCAACTCGGGTGCCATCAACTGCATCTGGAACGGCTTTACCATGGAGGGTCGCGAGGACGACTACACGTTCTCCGAGCCGTACATGCTCAATGAGCAGGTGCTCGTGGTCAAGAAGGACGCGGGTATCAAGAGCTGGGACGATCTCGCCGGCAAGACCGTGATTACCCAGACCGATTCCGCTGCGCAGGATGTGCTCGAGGGTGACCAGAAGGATCTGGCGGCGACGTTTGCCACGCTCGACACGATCGGCGAGTACAACACGGCCTTTATGCAGCTCGAGAGCGGCGCGGTCGATGCCGTGGCTTGCGACCTTTCGATTGCTCAGTATCAGCTTGCCGCCAAGCCCGATGCCTATACGCAGCTTGATGAGCCGCTGTCCAGCGAGCACTACGCCGTCGGCTTTAAGAAGGGCGACACCAAGTCGGCCGATGCTGTAGCCGAGTCGCTCAAGGCGCTCTACGAGGACGGCACGGTTAAGGACCTGTGCGACAAGTATTCAAGCTATGGTCTTTCCTTCGACAACTGGGTGCTCAAATAGCGGCTTTCCCAGGCACCCGATTTTGCCGTTCAAACCGTCGCTTGCGTACATTTAGTACGCGGCGCTCCTCTTTCACGGCAAACTCGGGCACCTGGAAAACCCGCTTTAGCATTGGGTTCGCTGTTCCGTTACTGTGAAAGAGAGCTTGGGTTGTCTATTCAGGTCATGATGCAGATGCTTGGCCAGGGATTCTTGGTCAGTTTGCAGTTGTTTGTGCTGACGCTGCTGGGGTCGATTCCGCTGGGAATCCCCGTGGCGTTTATGCGCATGAGCAAAATCGCGCCGCTTCGCTGGATTGCGCGCATCTATATCTCGGTCATGCGCGGCACGCCGCTCATGCTGCAGATGTTTGCCATCTACTTTGCCCCGTACTACGTGTTTGGCATTTCGCTCACGCCCGATTCCAAGTGGACGGCGTGCGTCGTAGCGTTCATCATCAACTACGCCGGTTACTTTGCCGAGATCTATCGCTCGGGCCTGCAGTCCATTCCGCGCGGTCAATACGAGGCAGCCGAGGTGCTGGGCTATTCGCGCATGCAGACGTTTCTGTATATCGTGATGCCGCAGGTCGCCAAGCGTATTCTGCCGGCGATGGGCAACGAGATCATCACGCTGGTCAAGGACACGTCGCTGGCGTTTGCCATTGGCGTGGGTGAGATGTTCTCGACGGCCAAGGCGCTGGTCGCCTCGCAGGTGAGCATGGTGCCGTTTGCGATCGCGGCGCTGATCTACTGGGTCTTTAACTTCGTCGTCGAGATGCTGCTGGGCGCTGCCGAGAAAAAATTGGATTACTACCATGATTAATTCGGTAATGAATATATCGAACGCGCGTAAGGCGTTTGGCGGCAATGAGGTGCTCAAGGATATCTCGCTTGAGGTGAAGCGTGGCGAGGTTGTGGCGATTATCGGACCTTCGGGTGGCGGCAAGTCCACGCTGCTGCGGTGTGCCACGCTGCTCGAGACGCTCGACGGAGGCTCGCTCTCGTTTGGCGACCTTGCCGTCGCGACGGATGCGGGTTCGGGCGCGGTGTATGCGAAGGGCGATGTGCCCAAGCAGGCGCGCTCGCGATTCGGCCTGGTGTTCCAAAATTACAACCTGTTCCCGCACTATACCGTGATGAAAAACATCACCGATGCGCCGATTCGCGTGCTTAAGCGTCCGCGCGAGCAGGCGGAAGCCCGCGCTCACGAGCTGATTGCACAAATGGGGCTGACGGGCAACGAGAACAAGGTCCCGTGTGAGCTTTCGGGCGGTCAGCAGCAGCGCGTGAGTATTGCCCGCGCCCTGGCGCTCGACCCGGAGATTCTGTTCTTTGACGAGCCGACCTCGGCGCTCGATCCAGAGCTGACGGCCGAGGTGCTGCGTGTCATTAAAGACCTTGCCGCGCAGAATATGACGATGGTGATCGTGACCCACGCAATGCAGTTTGCGCGCGATGTTGCCGACCGCGTGGTCTTTATGGACGGCGGCCGTATTGTCGAGGAGGGACCTGCCGAGCAGGTTATCGACCATCCGCGCGAGCAGCGCACGCGTGAGTTCTTGAGCCGTATCGAGGGATAGGCTCAGGTATTTACTCAACTATTAATTGAGGCGAAGCCGCCGCAGGTCTTACGGTCTGTGGCGGCTTTTTGTTTGCGTCGATGGGGTTCAATAATCGCCTCACAAGCTTGTCTCTTCCTCTCACCGCCTGTATTCATACGTGCGCCGAAAGGTATGCATGGACAGTCGTCTGTGAGGGTAGGGTGGTGGCATAGGACATTTGGAGGGTGAGTCGGCTCGGCTGCCGACCATGCTGCTCCCGGGACGGCACCGACCGCGAACTCTCCCCGTTGGCGTCGCGCATTGCGCGCGGCCCTGCAAGGAGGTCATCATGGGTGCTCCCAAGACCGGCAATGTAAGGAACGTGGTGCTCGTAGGCCAAGGCGGGGTGGGCAAGACTTCACTCGCCGAGGCCATGCTCCACCTTTCTGGCAAGACCGCCCGCCTGGGCGGCCACGACGGCACCAAGCCCACGCTCGATTATGACCCTGAAGAGGTCAAGCGTGCATTTTCCATCTCGACGACCATTGCGCCGATCGACTGGAAGGGCGTACGCATCAATGTGCTCGATGCCCCGTGCTACCCCGATTTTATCGGCGACGCCTATGCCGCGATGAGCGTCTGCGAGACGGCTCTGTTTGTGGTCGACGCCGAGGCCGGCCCGCAGCCTACGACGGTTAAGCTCTGGTATGCCGCCGAGGACCTGCGTCTGGCGCGTGCGGTGTTCGTAAACCGCCTGTCGCGCTCCGAGGCCAGCTTTGCGACCACAATGGACCTGCTGCAGGAGCGCTTTGGTACGCGCCTGGGCGCCGTGACCCTTCCCTGGGGCGAGGGCGAGGACTTTGACGGCATCATCGACCTGGTGCGCATGAAGGCACGCCACTGCAACGGCGCCGAGGCCGTTGAGTCGGAGATTCCCGAGGAGTATCGTGCCCAGGCCGAGGAGGCCCATGACCATCTGTGCGAGCTGGTGGCCGAGGCTGACGACGAGCTGATGATGAAGTACTTGGAAGGCGAGGAGACGCTGACGCAGGAAGAGCTTGAGGGCTTGTTGTCCAAGGCGATCGCCGAGCGCATCTTTGTGCCGGTCTTTGCAGGCGATTGCATTAAGGAGCAGGGCGTCAACTCGCTGATGGACGACATCGCCACGTACTTCCCGGCGCCGACCGACTACGGCGAGATGCCGCTCATCGACGGCGATTCGCTCAAGATCTCGAGTGATGACGACCGTCCGGTGGCGTTTGTGTTTAAGACGCTGGCCGACCCGCAGCAGGGTCGCATCAGCTTTATCAAGGTACTGACGGGCACGCTTGAGCCGGGTCTTGAGCTAATCAACGCCCGTACGCGCAAGAGCGACCGTCTGGCTCACCTGTATGTGATGTGCGGCCGCGATATGACCGAGGTCGGTCACGCCTATGCCGGCGACATCATCGTGGCGCCCAAGCTAGCTGCCGAGACGGGCGATACGCTCTCCATTACCGGTAAGGTCGAGGCTGCGGCGTTTAAGTTCCCCAACTCGCAGTACCGCATTGCCATCGAGGCCGAGAATCGCGGCGACGAAGAGAAGCTCTACACGTTTATCGAGAAGGCCTGCAAGGCAGACCCGACCATGAGCATCGACCGCGACGAGGAGACTGGCCAGACCATTATCTCCGCCGTTGGTGAGGCACAGGTTTCGGTGCTGCTCAACCGTCTGGAGGACCGCACCAAGGTTACTGCCAAGAGCGTGCCGATTCGTATTCCGTATCGCGAGACCATCCGCCGCACGGCGAGCGCCCAGGGTCGCCACAAGAAGCAGACTGGCGGTGCCGGTCAGTATGGCGACTGCTGGCTGCGCGTGGAGCCGCTCATTGGGCCCGACGGCACGAGCGACGGCTACGAGTTTGTGGATGAGGTCGTGGGCGGCCGCATTCCGCGCTCGCTGATTCCCGCCGTGGACAAGGGCGTCCAGGAGACCATGAAGGACGGCATTATTGCCGGCTATCCGCTCACGGGCATTCGCGTCGCGGTGTACGACGGCTCGTATCACAGCGTCGACTCCAACGAGATGGCGTTCCGCGCGGCGGCTCGCATTGGCCTGCGCAAGGCATGTGCCGATGCTGACCCGGTGGTGCTGGAGCCCATCGAGGAAATCACGGTGACTATCCCCGAGAGCTACGCTGGCGCCGTGATGGGCGACATCTCGGCCTCGCGCGGTCGCGTGACGGGCATGGAGACCGATGAGCGCGGAGACACCGTGGTCATCGCCCAGGCGCCGCTGGCCGAGCTGACGGATTACTCGACGCGCCTGCGCTCTATTACGCGCGGCACGGGCGACTTTACCATGAAGCCCGCCGGCTATGAGCAGGTTCCCTATGACGTTCAGGCCAAGCTGGTCGAGCGCTATGAGGAGGGTCGCGCCAAGTAGCGTGGGACTTTGCCTGCAATGTAGGTGCTGACGAAAAGGCCGCCCTGGGTAACCGGTGCGGCCTTATTTGATCCCTTGGGGACGGAGGAAAACGGATCTTTTTTGGGTTACGGGCGGCGCGGTCAGCACTAGTCTCCGGATGCCTGGTTGCGGCCGGTGGCGTAGTCGATCTGCACGTGCGGCTGCAGGTTGTAGCAGTACACGTGGAAGCACAGTGTTTTGCCGTGGTCCTCGACCGATTGCGCCTCGAGGCGCGCGCCGCGGCAGACGAGTTCCTCTTCGTTGTACATGGGCGTGACGCGGTAGAGCACGTGATTGCCCGTGTCACGGATGTAGTTGAGGATCTGCTCCTCAAACGGCAACATGCCCGTCTCGTTGAGATAGCGCGTGCCGGTCAGGAGATTTTTGCGGTTGGCGTTTTCGCCGCAGAGCGACCAAGCGATAAGGTGGCAGCGGTTATAGAGGCTCTGGCCCGGAATAAAGTCGTAGCGCTGCTGGTGCCAGCCGGCGGGATGGATGCGCGAGATATCCCCGCGCTTGCCTTGGCCGAGCGACTCGGGACCCACACAGGCGAGTGCTTTGCGGGTGCGGCCCAAGCTGTCGAGCTTGGAGAACTTCTTAAAGCAGCCCTCTTCGGTGGCGCGTTCGTATTCATCGAGCGTGAACGACGGCGTGCCGAGCGGGTGCGTGCCGTCGGCGCGAAGGGCAACGTAGGGGTTGCCGGCGTAGTCGGGAATGCTGGTGAGGTATACGCCGCGCGCGCGGTCGAGATCGGGGTTTTCCACCTCGTCGATGGGGGTGGCTGCACTGTCCGCGGAAGCGTTGCCATCGGTGTCGGTTGCGGCGGAATCGGAGCCATCGCCGGTGCTTTGGCCGCCTTCAGAATCCGTGGAGCTTGCCGTTCCCGATTCGAGGCGGGCGACCAAGTCCGCCTCGTCGTCGGTGCGGCTGGGGCTCTCGTTTTGCTTCTCGGCCAGAGCAGCTGCCTGCTCATCGCTTTGCGGCGACAGCAGCTTGGGCGCCCCGTCGAGCGACCCTGTGAACAGCGCAAACCCCAGCACCACGGCGGTGCCGATGGAAAGTACTTGCTTGTAGGCGGACTTGCGCGACATTGAGGCTCCTGGCTAGACGGTTGGGAATCTACCAGTCTAGCAGGTGCCGCCCATGGACGTTTGCTCGGCCGAATGCGTAAGATGTGAGGCAAGCGATACTGATGAGGTTGTACCGTATAGGCTGGGAAAGCGGCACGCTTTTTTCTGCCGAGAACAACGCGAGAGAGAAGGCTCCATGTCCGACATTATCCGTATAAGCGACGCGCGGCTCGAGGAGCTTATCGCCGAGGATGTCCCCTATATCGATCTTACGACGCATATCCTGGGAATCGGTGAGGCGCTCGGTGCGATGGAGTATTACACGCGCGAGAACTGCGTGCTTTGTTGCACGGAGGAGGTCGCGCGTATGGCCACTATGCTGAACTTGACGGTCGAGTGGTTTGAGCCCTCGGGAACCAAGGTTGAAGCCGGGCAATCTTTTATGCGCGTACGCGGTTCGGCCGCCAATTTGCATCTGCTATGGAAAGTCGGCCTAAATATGTTCGACCACTACTCGGCTGTGGCAACCAAGACGCGCAAAATGGTCGACGCTGCGCATGCGGCCAATCCCATGTGCGAGGTGCTGACGACGCGAAAGAGCACGCCGGGCAATAGGGATCTGCTGACCAAGGCGATCGTTGCGGGCGGAGCGTTTCCGCATCGCATGGGCCTTTCCGAGACAGTGTTGGTGTTCGACAACCATACCAGGTTTATGACAGCGCCTTCTGGGGCGACGGGACTCGATGCGTTTATTGAGCTTCTGCCCCAGATTCGTCGACGCTGCATCGAGAAAAAGTTGTTTGTCGAGGCGGGTGCCGATGATGCTCGCAGACTGGTGAAGGCGGGCGTCGACGGTATTCAGTTCGACAAAGTGCCGGTCGCTGAGCTTGGGCCGCTTGTCGAGGAGCTACATGGAATCGATCCTCATGTGGCCCTGGTTGCAGCGGGCGGGATTCGTCCAGACAGCGCTGCCGAGTACGCGTCGACCGGCGTTGATGGCCTCGTGACCACGTCCTGCTTCACGGCGAATCCCGTCGACATGAGCGTCAAGATGTTCGCCTAGCACGTCGCCGCGCGTCTATCCGGGCAAAAGCACCCAATAATAAAATGCTTCTTTCTTTGCGGGTCAATGCCCGCCAAGCGAAGTTGCGGTGGAATAGTTCCTGTTTGGGCTCGATAGGCCGCAAAACAGGAACTATTCCACCGCAACTTATCGGGATGCGCTACTGGTTCATGTTGCCGTGGATGTAGGGGGTGACCTCGGGGGAGATATGGCCGCAGCCTAGGTCGCGCAGTGCGGACTCGATAGCGGCGGGTAGCGGGGTTTTGCCCTTGTCGTCGACGGCGGCACCGCCGAGGGCGGCAATCTTGGCGACATCTGCGGGTGCGGCCTCGATATGCATGCAGCCGCCGACCAAGCGCGCGCGTACCTGTGCCAGATCAAGATCGTGCAGGTAATCCTCGCAGGCGCGAATCAGGGAGACCTTCTCGCGCGTAAGCTCCTCGCCCGTGGGGACGCGCGTGGCAAGGCAGGCTCCCGCCGGCAGGTTCCAAACGGGGTAGCCCCATGCGCGCAGCAGCTCACGCTCTTCGTCCTTGGTAAATCCAACTTCCATAAGAGGTGAGCGCACGCCGAGTTCCTCGGCAGCGCGCATGCCGGGACGGTAGTCACCGCGATCGCTTGCATTGCTGCCATCGATGACGGTGGAAAAGCCGAGCGACTTGGCGTGGTTGACGATGGCGGTAAAGCCGGCCTGTTTGCAGTGGTAGCAGCGATTAGCATCGTTGCAGGCTACTTGGGGGAGCTGCAACT
>CALBOJ010000011.1 GCA_937896835.1 uncultured Collinsella sp. | reverse complement strand
ACCCTTGCCGCCATTCGCGACGCGCGCATCAAGGGCGCCAAGGTCTTCGGCATCACCAACGTGGTGGGCAGCCCGGTGGCGCGTGAGAGCGACGGCGTCATCTACACCAAGGCCAACAAGGAGATCGCGGTCGCCTCGACCAAGAGCTTTATCGGTCAGGTCGTGAGCCTTACGCTGCTGGCTCTGCTGCTGGCGCAGGTTAAGTACCGTCTGACCACCAAGCAGGCGCGCATGCTGTTCCGCGAGCTTTCCGATACGGCCGAGCAGATCCAGTGGATTTTGGATACCCAGACCGAGGCCGTTCATGAGGCCGCCCTGCTGTGCAAGGACGCGCAGTCGGCGCTGTTCGTGGGCCGTGGCATGGGTGCCGCTATTTCCTACGAGGGCGCACTCAAGCTCAAGGAGGTCAGCTACCTGCATGCCGAGGCCTACGCCGCTGGCGAGATGAAGCACGGCCCCATTGCCCTGATCGACCCGGGCTTCCCTGTCATCGCTGTGGCCACCAAGAGTGCCACCTACGACAAGACCGTGTCGAACCTCATGGAGTGCAAGGCGCGTGGCGCCAAGGTCATCGTCGTTGCCACCGAGGGTGACGAGGAGATCAACAAGATTGCCGATTGCATCATCCGCGTGCCGGCCGTCCGCGACGTGTTCAGCCCCATCACCGCGAGCGTCCCGCTGCAGCTGCTCGCCCGCGAGGTCGCCATCCTGCGCGGTTGCGACGTTGACCAACCTCGTAACCTGGCGAAAAGCGTTACTGTCGAGTAGTTGGTTCCGCCGTTCTAACGACCAAGGCCCGGCTCCGCGTCATCAGACGGAGCCGGGCCTTTTTGTACGGAGAAACCAGCACAAAGGTGCCTGTCCCCTTTGTGGTGGTTTTGGCAGGTTAGCGGAGCTTACTGGTCTCGAAGTACTCGGGGAACTGGTCCAGAACCTCGGTTTGGTTGCGGAACATCATGTGCAGGTGCTTGCTGACCAAAAAGCTCGCTTCGATGGGGTCGCGACCGGCGATAGCGCGGCGAATCTGCTTGTGCTCGTTCACGATGTCCTGATTGTCGAGAACCTGCGTGGCGGCGCGCAGCCAGCGGAAGCGCTCCAGGTCGGCATTGGTCTCTTCGAGCCACGACCACACGGTGCTACGGCATGCGATGCTAAAGATCATGCGGTGCATGAGGTTGTCGCTTAAAAAGAAGCCGATGCGATCCTCTTCGGTCATGGCCTTTTCCTGCAACGCGATGGCCCGGTCGAGCTGCTCGACGCCTGCCGAGGTGGCGCGCGCGCAGCACTCCACAATCACCTGTTTTTCCAGGTGCTCGCGAATGTAGCAGGCACTCTCGGCAAGGGTGAGGTTGATGGGCGAGACATAGGTGCCGCTTTGGGGCACGGTGCGCACCAGGCCCTCTTGCGCCAGACGCACCAGTGCCTCGCGCACAGGGGTGCGCCCCATATCCAGGTCGTCGCATAGCTGCTTGACGCCCAGCTTTTCGCCCGGTTTGTAGTCCAGATAGACGATCTTGCGTCGAATGGTGTGGTAGGACTGGTCCTGTAGGCTCGTTTCTTGCTCGCCGATGTGCATCGATTCTTCCATAGCGCCTCGCAAACGTTCTTCCACACTCATATGTCAGTTGTTTATTATGCCGCGAATCAGTTCTCTGCGGTGGAAATTCAATCGCCGCCCGATAACTTTTGCGACATTTTTGCCTGCGTTTGTACGGGATTGTGCTCAATGTTGCCGTATCATAAGCCGTCGCAAACGTGAAAGAGAAAGAAGGAATCCCATATGCAACTGGCGAATATCGTACGCGAGCGCTGGAAGGGTGTCTTGTTCTGCCTGATCATCGCTATCCCCGCAACGCTGCTCGGCAAACAGATTGAGGTGGTCGGTGGGCCGGTATTCGCCATCCTCTTCGGCATGGTTCTGGCGCTCGTCTTTCCCAAGAATCGCCGCGAACAGCTCGCCGTCGGTGTCACCTATACGTCTAAAAAAGTCTTGCAGTACGCGGTTATCCTGCTTGGCTTTGGCATGAACCTCTCCCAGATTCTGTCCAAGGGCGCCCAGTCGCTACCGATTATCGTGGCGACAATCTCGACCTCGCTTGTCATCGCCTTTGTGCTCTGCCGCGTTATGAACGTGCCGAGCAAGATCGCGACGCTTGTGGGCGTGGGCTCGTCAATTTGCGGCGGTTCTGCCATCGCCGCGACCGCGCCCGTCATCGATGCCGACGATCGCGAGATTGCCCAGGCTATTTCGGTCATCTTCCTGTTTAACGTTATCGCGGCGCTCGTGTTTCCGACGCTCGGCGGTATGCTCGGGCTGACCAACGAGGGCTTTGGCCTGTTTGCCGGCACCGCCATCAACGACACCTCGTCCGTAACGGCTGCAGCGAGCGCTTGGGACAGCATGCATCCCGGCGCCAATGTGCTCGAGAGCGCCACGGTGGTCAAGCTCACCAGGACGCTGGCCATTATTCCCATCACGTTGGTCCTCGCATGCTGGCAGATGCATCTGGCGCGCAAGGCCGGCGGCGACGCCAAAAGCACGTTCTCGCTTAAACGCGCGTTTCCCATGTTTGTGCTGTTCTTTGTGCTGGCGAGCGTAATCACCACGGTGCTTCAGCTTCCCGTGTCCATCACGGCGCCCATCAAGGAGCTGTCGAAGTTCTTTATCGTGATGGCCATGGCGGCTATTGGCTTTAATACCGATATCGTCGAGCTGGTCAAAAAGGGCGGCAAGCCCATCGCGCTGGGCTTTTGCTGCTGGATTGGCATTGCGTGCATGAGTTTGGGAATGCAGCACGTGCTGGGAATCTGGTAGAGAAGTAGCTTATTCGCGTGCTGGTTGCTGGTTGCTGGTGAGCGCAAGCCTGCGGTGGAGCGATAGGAGCTCTTGCGGGTATGGCTTGTCCGCAGGTTTATAAGTCCCGAAGAGCTCTTATCGCCCCGCCAGGATGGCGATGCGGGGCAACACCTATACTCGCAGGACGGCGCTTTCTGCCCTATAGTGTTTGGTGAGCAATATCGTTCAATTTTGAAACACTCGGTCGTGCGACCGTCGGCGGTTGCACGTCGCCGCGGACAGGGGCAAATCATGGATAGCGATGCCAAGCTGAACATCTTGACCGAGGCCCTGGCTGCTGCCGGGGCCTCGGCATTGGCAATCGATGCGCGTGGGGATGTCGCGATTTCGACCATGAATGACGCGGCGCTTGAGCGGGATGTGGCGGCTTTTGTCGCTGAGCGCCTCGACCGTATAGGAGACGGCGCGCGTCTGGTTATGGGGCGTGCGGGTACGCGCCTGAGCCTGACCGTTCGCCCCACCGACAAAGAAGGCGGGGGCCTTTGGGTCGTCGTGGTCCGCGAGGTACGCGGCGCCGCGGCACATGCGGGCATCGAGTGGCTCAACGCCGACGAAGTTGAGGCCCGCTACGAATCGAGCGCGTACGGCATCGTTGAGGGGGCGGCCTCGGTAGCTGCGCCGGTCGCCGAGAGCTACGCGCGCGGTGTGCCCCTTATGCTCGAGGGCGAGCTGGGAGCGGGTCAGGTCGAGATAGCCAAGCGCCTCTATCTGGACGGTCCTTTTGCCGATCAACCCTTTGTTGCCGTTGCGCTCGATGAGCTTACCGATCGCGGTTGGCGCCACGTGCTCAAAAGCGCCGAATCGCCGTTGTTCCAAACGGGGCTGACACTTTGCATTGCGGGCTGGAATGCGGTTGGCCCCCAGCGCCTTCGCGAGCTCGTTTCCACGATGGCCGACACCGCGTTGGCGACGCGCTGCCATGTGGTGCTGACGGCGAATGACATGCCGGGCGGCAGCGAAAGTGATCAAGCCGCCTTTGTGACCGAGCGCTTCGCCTGTGCGGTGAGCGTGGCGCCGGCAATCGTCGAGCAGGGAGCCGCGTCGACGAAGGTTGCGCGCTATTTGGAATATCTCGCTGGTGCATTTGGGACGGCAGCGCCCACGCTGTCTGCCGCGGCGACGAAGGCGCTCGATGCTTACCGCTGGCCGCGCAACTATCTGCAGCTCCGCGAGGTCTCGGAACGACTGTATATATTGGTGGGGACGGGCACGGTGGATCGCGCTGTGGCGGAGGAAGTGCTAGCCCAAGAGGACGTGATTAAGACCGCAACCTTTGGCGCCCCGACACTCGAAAGCGACCTGTATATCCTGCGACCGTTGGCCGATACCGAGCGAGATATCGCGCATCTGGTTGTAGATCATCTCCACGGCAACCGAACCCGTGCGGCGGAGGTGCTGGGCATAAGCCGAACAACGCTGTGGCGCTTGCTGAAGGACGATGACCGTTGAGCGAGGCGCCCGTGACCGCGCGCGACGCGTGTGCTACAGTCCAAAGCGTTATTGTTTCGATTTGGTTACGGCGTGCGGGGGGCGTATGGCTGAGACTACAAAACCGAGCCGCAGAAGGCGGAGCGCCGCACCGGTCAACCGACGCACGACATCGGTGACGTGGGGCAAACACGCCTCGGGGTTTGATGGTTCGTTCAAGCGCACTAAATACGGCTATCCTTCGACAGGTGCCCGCTTGGCAATGCAGGCAGAGTCCTCGCTGTGGGACCGCAAACGCGTGGTGGGCTCAAAGCTCAAGCACGACGGCACGCTCGGCTACATCAGCCGCGGGGCGGCTCGTCGCAGCGGACTCAATCCGGCTGGTTGGCATCGTTATGTTCCGATCGCGGTCGTCGTTGCAGTGATCGTCATCGCACTCGCTGCGCTTGGCTACGCCGGCGGCGGCGCCAACTTGGACGCAGTGTTTAAATCGCCCGAGCTCGCGCATGCAGGCACAGAAATTGTTGAGGGCGCTCAGACCCAGACGAGCGTCGCGCCCCAGCGCGGTATCGTTGCGGCAGCCTCCACCATCGCCGACGCTCAAAAGGACGACGGCGAACAGGGCGACGGCGCCGAAACGACCCACACGAACGAAACGACGACAACTCCACCGGCAAGATAAGTTGCGAGCGGGTCCGCCGTTCGTTAGAACGGCGGGACTAATTACTTTACATACACCACGTTGTCGCGGCGGGGTTTGGGCTCGGGTAGCGTGTCTTCGGCATAGCCCAGAATGCAGTGACCGACACCGCGCAGGCTGCCGTCGGCGGGCAGGCCCCAGCTGGCCAGCAGTTCCAGTCCCTCGGGTGAGTCAAAAACCTCGTGCGCGCGGTGGATCCAACACGAATCGACGCCCAGCGCATAGGCTGCGTTGAGCAGGTTGCCCATGGCGAGCGAGCCGTCTTCCAGGTGCGTGGGCACACTGCGGTCGACGAGCACCACCACAACGGTTTTGGCGCCGTAGAAGGGATCTCCCTCGCTGCCCATAACTTGGGCGTTGAGCTGCGAGAGGCGCTCGACGGTTGCGGGGTCGGTAACGGCGACGAACGTGACCGGCTGACGTCCCATGCCGCTGGGCGCGTACTGGCCTGCCTCGATAATGCGTGCGAGCTTTTCTGTCTCGACGGGGCGATCGCTGTAGTTACGGCAGCTGCGGCGATGGATGAGCGCTTCGATGGTCTCCATGTGTCCTCCTGACGTTGGTTTCGATGCCTCGTTCTTACCCGCCGAACCAAAACCGTAATCGCGCCGTCGGCCTCAAACAATGCAAGCTACCAAGTGGAAAAGTTGGTTTGCATAAAACTTCAGCCAGAATGTGACAAACCGGTGGGATGATTAAACGTTTTATCCCGTCTACCCTGCGGTTTTTTACCACTTGCCTAAATGATGCGCGCATAAGCTCTGATAAAGGTTTTACTAAAGGAGTACCAACGTTTATCAGCGCGCCATGGTGGCGCCGGGCCAGGAGGTAACATCATGTTCCAGGCTGGAGATGTCGTCGAGACCGACTTCGAAGGATTTCTGAAGCTGCTGCGTTCCAAGACGCGCGCTTTCGTGTCGATCAACGATCACGAGTACTACATCACGCACACCGATGGCTATTGGCGTGTTCAGGATTGCGAGGCCCTCAACGATAAGGGCCACTTTACTGACTGCTCCGAGCTGGTCAACACGGTCTGCGAGGTCGTCGAACTGCCGTGGATCTGCGGCAAGAGCCTGCACGACAGCTTCTCGGGCGCCACGGTCTACGAGGCCGTCGCTGCGTAACAGCCAACAGTCGATATTCTCTCGCAACCGCCGGCGCCGCCCCCGCGCCGGCGGTCTTTTTTGTCGACATGCCTATGTAGAGCTGACCATATATAACGAGCTTATTGACAATAGTCAAAACTCGGACTAATGTAGAGATGTAAATTGGTCAAAACTCGGACAATCGAATGGTGGGATAGATGAATAGTGCGGTTACGCTGGTCGATTTCGACCGGATGCTCAATGGACTCGACCATATCTATTCGGAGTTCTCGCGCACCTGCGGTCTTTCGGATTGCGCCTATTGGATGCTCGTCGACACCAGCACGGCGGACGGCAGCATCGCCGTGAGTCGTCTGACAAGCGAATGGTTCTACAGCAAGCAGACCATCAACTCGGCAATTAAAACCTTGACGGCGCGGGGCTTCGCAACGTTGGAGTTTGCCGAAGGCAGTCGTAAGAACAAGGTTGTGAGCCTGACCGAAGAGGGCAGGCGATTTGCCGAGCGTTATGCGCTGCCGGCACTCAAGGCCGAGCAGCGAGCCTTTGGCGCGCTTGAGCCGTGTGAGCAGCGCGAGATTATGCGCTTGATCGGAAAATTCTCTCAGGTGCTCGGTGAGGAGTGCGAGGCATTTAAGCAGCATATCGCTGCCGAGAGCCAAGCCGAGAATCAAGGTGAGGGGGAGTCGTGCGACTGTTAATGAGGTTTCTGAAGCCCTATCGAGGGCTTGTCGCAGTGACGCTGCTGGTGCTGCTGGTTGATAACGTCGGCACGCTGTTGGTTCCCACGATGCTGGCGAACATGGTCAACACCGGTATCACCACGGGTGATGTCGACTACATTTTGCGCAATAGCCTCTACATGCTTATCGCGACCGGCATGGCCAGCGGCGGCGCGGTGCTGGGCTGCTATCTTTCGGCGCGCTTGGCCGCCAACGTGGCCTGCGATATCCGCAATGCCGTGTACGACAAGTCGCTCGAGCTCGCGGCCAGCGACTTTGAGCGCTTTGGCACCGGATCGATGATCACGCGCTCGCTCAACGACATCAACGTGATTCAGCAGGCGATTCTGCAGACGATTCAGCTGGTGCTGCCCGTGCCTTTTTTGGCTGTGGCGGGCATCATCTTCGCCTGGTTTATCGATCCTGCCATGGGCACGCTTCTGGGCGTCGTGGTTGCGATTGTGCTGGTGGCGGCGGTCTTTACGGTTGCCAACGCGGCTCCGATCTTTATGCGCTTGCAGAGCTTTATCGACCGCATGAACGTGGTGCTGCGCGAAAACATCGTGGGCGTGCGCGTCATCCGTGCGTTTAACAAGGAGCGTCACGAGGAGCGGCGCCTGGACGAGGTGTTCAGCGACTACGCCGCCAACGCCATCAAAGTCAACCACCTGTTTGTGGGCCTCGACAGCTCAAGCTTCTTTTTGATGAACATCGCCGAGGTGGCGGTGCTGTGGGTTGGCGGCAACCGCGTGGGCGCCCACGCCATGCAGATCGCGAGCATCTCGGCGGTGCTGGAGTACGCGCTTCTGATCCTGTTCTTTGTGATGATGGCGCAGATGGTGGTGCTAACGCTGCCACGCGCCGCGGCATGTCTAAGCCGTGCACAGCAAGTGCTGGAGATTGAGCCGAGCATCGTCGATGGCCAGCGTACGCTTGATGCGGCCGCGTCCGACTCAAAGGACGGGGCTGATGCGGTTGCCGTGTTCGATCATATGTCGTTTCGCTTTGACGACGCCGACGAGGACACGCTGTGCGACCTGAGCTTTGCCTGTCGTCGCGGGCAGACCACCGCGATCGTGGGCTCGACCGGTTCGGGTAAGTCGACGGTGGCAAAGCTCTTGCTGCGTTTTCACGATGCCACGAAGGGCGCCATTCGCCTGGACGGTGTTGACCTGCGCGACCTTTCGCAAGACGAGATTCGCGGGCGCATTGCCTATGTGCCGCAGAAGGCGTGGCTGTTCTCGGGCACCGTGGCAAGCAATCTGCGCTTTGGCAACGAGGACGCGACCGAGGCGGACATGCTTCATGCGCTGCAGGTTGCCCAGAGCACCTTTGTGCTCGATCAACCGCAGGGGCTCGATACCCCGGTTGCCCAGGGCGGTACGAACTTCTCGGGTGGTCAGCGCCAGCGCCTGGCCATTGCTCGCGCGCTCATGAAGCATGCCGATCTATATATCTTCGACGATAGTTTTTCGGCCCTGGACTTTAAGACCGATGCGGCCCTGCGCCATGCGCTGCAGGACGAGACGCGCGACGCCGCGGTGCTCATCATCGCGCAGCGCATCTCGACGATTCTGCACGCCGACCAGATTGTCGTGCTCAAGGATGGCGAGGTCGTGGGCTTGGGCACGCATGGCGAGCTTATGGAAACCTGTGAGGTATACCGCGCCATTGCGGAATCGCAAATGAAGGGAGGTGAGTAGCATGACCGGGGAGCTCAAGAAGCGCAGCGACGCTATCGATGCCGTCGTTGTGGACGCGGTCGAAGCGGTCGACCAGGCTGCCGCGTCGACCGAGCTGGATGACGCCGCCAAGGCGGCGGCCGGGCGCGAGGCTCGTCGTCAAGCGCTTTACGAGGAAAACGAACGAGCCGAGGATGAGCGTGCCCGCGCCGAGGCAGAGCGCATGCGCGACGTGGACGACGAGGACGAGGACGAGACGCCCCGTGATACCTGGGCGACGGTGCGCCGCCTGTGGAGCGAGGCTGCCGGCGACCATTGGCGCTTCTATATCGTGTTTGCGAGCATTGTGTTCTATGTCATCTTTAACACCGCCGCGCCGGCATATAGCGCCCGCGTGATCGATGAGCTGTGGGGCCACATTCAGGTGGCGTTTGCCAACGGAACCACCTTCAACATCACCTGGGAGAACTGCGGCAAGACCATCTTCGTCTACTTTATGATCTGGACTGCCGCCGCCTCGTTCTATGCGCTCCAGAGCTTTTTGATGTCGAGCGTGGCCGAACGCCTCAACCTGCGTCTACGCAACCGCATCGCACAAAAGCTCAACCGTCTGCCGCTTGCCTTCTTTGATGCGCATCGTCCCGGTGAGGTCGTCAGCCGTGCGACCAACGACTTGGACAAGATGTCCGAGAGCATGCAGCGCGGATTGCTGCAGCTGCTTGTGTCGATCGGCACCGTGGTGGGCGCCGTGGGCGTGATGTTCGTGTTTAGCGTGCCGCTTACGCTAGTCTTTTTGTTCTTTACGGCGTTGTCGCTGCTGGTGACCAAGGTGGTTTCGCGCCGTACGCATGATGTGACGGGCGAGCGTCAGGAGTGGGTGTCCAAAATCACGAGCGCGGTCGAGGAAGGCTATTCGGGCCGTTTGGTGATTCGCGCATTCAACCGCGAGCACCAGAGCTCTGCCGAGGTGCACGAGGCCTCGGGCGAGCTGGCGCGCGTGAGCACCAAGGCCGACTTTATGATTAACGCCGTCGGACCCGCGGTTCGCTTTATCGGTCGCCTGGCGCAGATTGTGATTGCGCTCGTGGGCTGCAGCATGCTGGTCGCCGGTCACATGACCGTCGGCGTGTTCCAGGCGTTCTTCCAGTTTATCTACGAGGCGTCCGAACCCATGACGCAGCTGTCGTTCACTTTTAACTCGCTGCAGAGCGCGCTGGCGAGTGCGGAGCGCGTGTTCGACCTGCTTGATGAGCCCGAGATGGAGGCCGATCCGCTGCCGGACGAGGCCGCCAAGCTGCCGGGTCGCATTGAGGGCCGCGTCGCTTTTGAGCACGTGCGCTTTGGCTATGCGCCCGACAAGCCGCTCATGCGCGACGTGTCGTTTACCGCCGAGCCGGGCCAGAAGATTGCCGTGGTGGGAACCACGGGCGCAGGCAAGACGACGCTCATCAACCTGCTCATGCGCTTCTACGAGATTGACGGCGGGCGTATTACGCTCGACGGCGTGGATACGAGCCGCATGGATCGCGGCGAGTTGCGACAGCAGTTTGGCATGGTGCTACAGGACGCCTGGCTGTTCGACGGCACGATTGCCGAGAACATCGCCTACGGCTGCCCCGAGGCAACGCGCGAGGAGATTGTTGCGGCCGCTCGCGCCGCCCAGGTCGACTTCTTTGTGCGCACCATGCCTCAGGGCTACGACACGCGCGTAGCCAACGATGCCGAAAGCATCAGCCAGGGCCAGCGTCAGCTGCTGACCATCGCACGCGTGCTGCTCAACAACCCGGCGATTCTCATCCTGGACGAGGCGACCTCAAGTGTGGACACGCGCACCGAGCTTGCTATCGGCCGCGCCATGGACGCGCTCATGCGCGGGCGCACGAGCTTTGTGATCGCGCATCGCCTGTCGACGATCGTGGACGCCGACCTGATCTTGGTCATGGACCACGGCAACATTATCGAGCAAGGCACGCATAAGGAACTGCTGGCTGCCGAGGGTGCTTACGCCGACCTCTATCTGAGTCAGTTCGCATAATGTGACAAAGGGACAGTCCCGCATGTCACATCAAAAGGAATGGCGCGCCGGGGATTGATTCCCTGGCGCGCCTTTTGCGTCGGTGCCGATATTGTTTTGTGCCGCTTGCGTTCCTAACGTTCGTCCATGAGCTTGGCGACGAGGGCCTTGAGCTCGGCCACCTCTCGCTCGAGTTCTTTGACGCGGCGGGCATTCTCGGTGATGCCCTGGCGGTTGAGGGCACTCTGCTCGGCGGCGTCATCGGGCATGTACTCGCGATGCTGCTTGGCGTCGAAACTCTCCTCGAACACACGGCAGCCGTTGCGCTTGATGATGCGTCCTGGCACGCCCACGACGGTGCAGTTGTCGGGCACGTCCTTGACGACAACCGAGTTGCCGCCGATTTTGACGTTGTTGCCGATGCGGATGTTGCCGAGCACCTTGGCGCCTGTGCCCACGGTGACGTTGTTGCCCAGGGTGGGGTGGCGTTTGCCGGTCTCGTTGCCGGTACCGCCGAGCGTGACGCCCTGGTAGAGCACGCAGTTGTCGCCCACGATGGTGGTCTCGCCGATGACGACGCCCATGGCATGGTCGATAAAGAAGTGCTTGCCGATCTGTGCGGCGGGATGAATCTCGACGCCGGTGATGTGGCGGGTGATTTGCGAGAGCACGCGGGCGAGCGAGCGATGACCGTGCTCCCAGAGCCAGTGCTCGGGCACGTGGTTCCACTTGGCGTGCAGGCCAGGATAGGAAAGGAAGATGACTAGACCGTTTTGCGCGGCGGGGTCCTGCGTCTGGACGGTCTTGATGTCCTCGCGAATGGTATTGATAAAGCTCACCGGCCGCCCTCCCTTAGCGCCATGGCAATGCGGTTCAATAAAGTATAGCGATTCGCTAGGGATTAGGAAGAGCAATCTTTGCGGCATTGCGCAACAGGTGTCAGTTATGCAAACTTGCTGGTAATGGAGTCATGCTTTTGTGGGGTTGCGCACGAGGGGGCGCCGCAACCGTATACTGGTCAACTTGGACGTATCCGCGCCCACAACTGAGAGGTTTTACTTCATGGGTTTCATCAATTTTATCGCCGAGCTGCTCAAAGACCCGCGCACCGCGATCGCCAGCTGGATTGCCGCCGGCCCGCTTATGGCCTACGGCTGCGTGTTCCTCATTATCTTTATTGAGACGGGCGTGGTGTTCTTCCCGTTTCTCCCTGGCGATTCGCTGCTGTTTGCTTCGGGCTTCTTTGCTCATAACGGTGGCTTTAACATCGTGGCCCTGCTGGCCGTCGCATGGGCTGCTGCCATCCTGGGCGACCAGTGCAACTTTATGATCGGTCACTTCTTTGGCAAAAAGATCATCGCCTCGGGCAAGGTCAAGGCCATGACGCCCGAGCGCATCAAAAAGTCCGAGGATTTCTTGGACAAGTGGGGTCACCTAGCCATCTTCCTGGGCCGCTTCTTCCCGTTTATCCGCACCTTTGTGCCCTTTATCGCCGGCATGGGCGGCATGCACTGGCGCAACTTTGTCATCTTTAACGTGCTGGGCGGCATTACCTGGTCGACGGTCTTTACGCTGCTGGGCTACTTCTTTGGCGGCATTCCCTTTGTGCAGGAGCACTTTGAGCTGCTGATTATCGGCATCGTCGCCGTGTCGATCATCCCGACTGTGGTCGGTCTGGTTAAGGCTAAGCTGGGCAAAAAGAACGCGTAGCTCGAGCCAGCGCGCAAACCGTGCCGTTGAGGCCCGTCACCGCTTACGGTGGCGGGCCTCTTTAGTTTCGGTCAAATGAAAATACTTTACTTAGTTAAAGAAAAGCGTTTTATCAGACGCGTACGGGGAGTACAATCTCGTGCATGCGAATCGACGTGCCATCGGCTTTGATGCTGTTCGCGTGTCCCGTCCGGCTCTACGCTCCGGGCGTGCGACGTTGCGACGCGGTCGGCCTCGGTCCTTGCGTGCGAGTTCGCGAGTATGCAACTGTGTATGTAAGGAGCGACATATGACTGTCGAGAAGAAGGATATCGATTGGGGTAGCCTCGGCTTTGGCTACATGAAGACCGATTACAGCTACGAGGCCCATTGGAAGGACGGCGAGTGGGACGAGGGTGGCCTGACCACCGACCACACCCTGCATGTCTCCGAGTGCGGCGGCATCTTCCATTACTGCCAGGAGGTCTTTGAGGGCCTGAAGGCCTACACCGCCGAGGACGGCAGTATCGTCTGCTTCCGTCCCGACATGAACGCTGAGCGTATGTATAACTCTGCGCAGCGCCTCGAGATGCCCCCGTTCCCCAAGGACAAGTTTGTTGAGGCCGTCAAGCAGGTCGTTTCTGCCAACGCCGCCTGGGTTCCGCCCTTCGGCTCCGGCGCGACCCTGTACGTGCGTCCGTTTATGATCGGCTCCGGTGACGTGATCGGCGTGGCTCCCGCTCCTGAGTACACGTTCCGTATTCTCGTGACCCCGGTCGGTCCGTACTTTAAGGGTGGCCTTAAGCCCGTCAAGCTGCGCGTTTCCGAGTATGACCGTGCGGCACCGCACGGCACCGGCAACATCAAGGCCGGCCTGAACTACGCCATGTCCCTCAAGCCCACGATGGAGGCCCATCGCGAGGGATATGCCGAGAACCTGTATCTCGACTCCGAGTCCCGCACCTATGTCGAGGAGACCGGCGGCGCCAACGTGCTGTTCGTGAAGGAGGACGGCACGCTTGTCGTCCCGCAGTCGCACACCGACTCCATCCTGCC
>CALBOJ010000010.1 GCA_937896835.1 uncultured Collinsella sp. | reverse complement strand
GCGGGCCGTGTTCCGCTATGCGGTTGTCAATTTGCGAAAGAAATTATGCGTCACCTAACCTACCAAAAAAACCCTGCCCCTTATTGGCAAGGGATCGACGGAACGCAACAGGTTGAGCATACGCAAGCGAGCGGCCCCCAGAGCGTACAAGGTGGCATGAAAAAGGCAGGGCATTGACCTTTTGGTCATGCCCTGCCTTTTGAATGACAGATTGTAGCTCTGGGGGCCGCGCAGCGACGGAGATCGCCGCCGTTCGTTAGAACGGCGGAACTAGTTACTCCTCGTCGTTGTCCTTGGCCTCTTCGGCGTCGTCGGTGTCCACGAGCTGGTTGAGCAGCTCGTCGAGGGAAGCCATGTCCTCGTTGATGGCACCGTTGGCGGGAGCCTTCTTGTCGTCGATCGGGGCGCCCAGGAGCTCCTCGTCGGCGTCGGCGTGATGCGTCGGCGCGGCGGAGGTGCCCAGCAGGATGTCGTCCGGACCGTCGGGGCTAAAGACCATCTGCAGCAGCTGCGAGAGGTCTTCCTCGTCGGCAACGTCATCGTTGTTCTCGAGGATGTAGAGCAGGTCGTGGGCCTCCAGGCCGTCACGGAGCTCCTCGATCGCCTTGGCACCGATACCATCAATGCGCAGCAGATCCTCCTCGGACTTGCCGACCAGGTCGCCGACCGTCTCGATGCCGACCTCGCTGAACTTGTTGGTCCAGCGCTGCGACACGCCCAGGTCGTCGAACAGGTACAGGCGAGCCTTCTCGGCGGAGATGGTGTGGCCGTTGCGGGTGAACGAACCGTCAGCACCACCGAACTCGTCGTAGCCGGCCCAGTCGAGCTGCTGCGGGAGCTGCTCGTCCAGGTCCTTGAGCTCCACAGGAGCCCACTCGGGCAGCGACTTGGCGTTGGGCGAAGCCGGGCCGTCGATGTCCACGTAGCCGTCGGCCGTGCGATACGTCAGCTTGGCGTTGGCGTACGGCTTGAGGCCGGTACCAGCCGGGATCTTCTTACCGACGATGACGTTGGACTTAAGGTCGAGCAGGTGGTCGACCTTGCCCTCGATGGCAGCCTCGGTAAGGACGCCGGCGGTACGGATGAACGAAGCGCTCGACAGCCAGGAGTCGATGTTGGACGCGACCTTGAGCGTACCCAGGATGACGGGCTCGGCCACGGGAGCCTGACCGCCCAGACGGGCAACGCGCTCGACCTCGTCGGCGAACTCATAGCGGTCGACGTACTGACCGAGCAGGTACTTGGAGTCACCGGGGTTGGTGATCTGAACGCGACGCAGCATCTGACGTGCGAGCACCTCGATGTGCTTGTCGTTCAGGTCAACGCCCTGACTGGTGTAGACGTCCTTGACGCTCTCGACGAAGGTGTGCATCGTCGACTCGATGTCGGTCAGCTTGCGCAGGTTGCGGAAGTTGACGAAGCCCTTGGTGATCTGGTCGCCGGCGCGAACCTCGCAGCCGTCCTCGATCTCGGGCATAAAGCGCACCGAAGCGGGGACGCGACGCTCGTCGAGGACACGGGTGTGATCCTCGGAGTCGGTGAGCGTCAGCACGTACTCGGACTTCTCGGGCTTAATCGAGAGGTGACCGGAGTACGGAGCCAGCTCGGCCTCGCGACCCAGAATCTTCTCGTTGACGTTGCCGACGATATCGAACATACGGCTGACCGTAGGCAGACCCTGCGTAATATCGTCGACGCCAGCGACGCCGCCGGAGTGAATGGTACGCATCGTAAGCTGCGTACCGGGCTCGCCGATGGACTGGGCAGCAATAATGCCGACGGCAGTACCGATAGCGACCGGGCGACGGGTGGAAAGATCCCAGCCGTAGCACTTCTGGCACACGCCGTACTTGGAGCGGCAGGTGAGCAGCGCGCGGAGCTTGACCTTCTTAAGGCCAGCATCGACCATCTTCTGGATGTCGGCGACCTTCTCGATGTAGCCGTCCTGCTCAAAGAGCACGGTGCCATCGGGAGCCACGACGTCCTCGATGAAGCAACGGCCGACGAGGTCGGTGTTGAGGTCGGTGGTGCCGGGGATGATGAGGTTGTAGGTGACGCCCTCGTGCGTACCGCAGTCCTCCTCGCGGACAATGACGTCCTGGGCCACGTCGACCAGACGACGGGTCAGGTAACCAGAGTCCGAGGTGTGGGATGCGGTATCGACCAGGCCCTTACGGGCGCCGTAGGTCGAAATGAAGTACTCGAGCGGCAGCAGGCCCTCGCGGAAGTTCGCCTTAATGGGAAGGTCGATCGTCTCGCCGGACATGTCTGCCATCAGGCCACGCATGCCGCCGAGCTGACGCAGCTGGGTCTTAGAACCACGGGCGCCGGAGTCGGCCATCATGTACAGCGGGTTCTCCTCGTCGAACATGTCGAGCATGAGCGCTGCAACCTTGTCGGTACAAGCGGTCCACTCGTTAACGACTTCGATGTGGCGCTCCGTCTCGTTGATGAAGCCCTCCTCGAAGTACTCGTTGATCTGGTCGACGTTGGCCTGGGCGCGATCGAGCAGCTCCTGCTTCTCGGCAGGGATGAGAGCGTCCCACACCGAGATGGTAAGGCCGGCGCGGGTAGCGTAGTGGAAGCCGGAGTACTTGATGGCGTCGAGGATCGGGCCGACTTTGGCCTCGGGGTAACGATCGCAGCAGTCGGCAACCAGCTTGGCCACATCGCCCTTGACCATCTTGTAGTTCATGAACTCATAGTCTTCGGGCAGGCACTGGCGGTTGAAGATGATGCGGCCGATAGAGGTCTCGAAGCGCGCGGTCTTGTTGCCGGTGACGTCGTAGTCGACAAACTCGTTCTTACCGTTCTTGACGCGGAAGATACGGGTGCCGTCCTCGTTGATGACGTTGGCGTTCTCGGCGGACACGCGGACCTGAATCTTGGCCTGCATGTCGACCTCGGAGCGGCAGTCATAGGCGTGCAGCGCGTCATCGAAGCTCGAGAACACGTGGTTCTCGCCCGGCAGACCGTCGCGGACCTGGGTCAGGTAGTACACACCGATGATCATGTCCTGCGAGGGGATGTTGACCGGCTTGCCGGATGCCGGCGAGCGCAGGTTGTTCGCAGAGAGCATGAGCACGCGGGCCTCGGCCTGAGCCTGGCTGGACAGCGGCACGTGGACAGACATCTGGTCGCCGTCGAAGTCGGCGTTGAAGGGCGAGCAGACCAGCGGGTGCAGGTGGATAGCCTTGCCCTCGACCAGCACCGGCTCAAAGGCCTGAATGGACAGACGGTGCAGGGTCGGTGCGCGGTTGAGCAGCACGACGCGGCCGTCGATGACCTCTTCGAGGATGTCCCACACAAAGGTGGCACCGCGGTCGATAGCGCGCTTGGCGCCCTTGATGTTCTCGACCTTGCCAAGCTCGACCAGGCGCTTCATGACGAAGGGCTTGAAGAGCTCCAGCGCCATGGTCTTGGGCAGACCGCACTGGTGCAGCAGCAGCTTGGGGTCGGTAACGATTACCGAACGGCCGGAGTAGTCGACACGCTTGCCCAGCAGGTTCTGACGGAAACGGCCCTGCTTGCCCTTGAGGGCCTCGGCGAGCGACTTGAGCGGGCGACCGCCACGGCCAGAGACCGGGCGACCGCGACGGCCGTTGTCGAACAGGGCGTCCACGGACTCCTGGAGCATGCGCTTCTCGTTGTTCACGATAATCGCAGGGGCGTCCAGGTCGAGCAGGCGCTTGAGTCGGTTGTTACGGTTGATCACGCGACGGTACAGGTCATTGAGGTCGGACGCAGCGAAGCGGCCGCCGTCGAGCTGGACCATCGGGCGCAGATCGGGCGGAATGACCGGGATGACGTCCAGGATCATGTTCGCGGGGCTATTGCCGCCCTTCAGGAAGGCGTCAACGACCTCGAGGCGCTTGACGGCCTTCTCGCGCTTCTGCTTCTGGGAGTCCTCGTCGGCGATGATGGCCTTGAGCTTCTCGGCCTCGGAAGGAAGGTCGATGGCAGCGAGCAGGTCGCGGACGGCCTCGGCACCCATGCCACCCTTGAAGTACATGGAGTAGTAGCGGGTCATCTCGCGGAACAGCGGCTCATCGGAGATGAGGTCGCGCTCGGTGAGCTTCATGAAGGCGTTGAAGGCGTCCGTACGGAGCTGCTTCTCGTCCTTGCACTCTTCCTCGATGTCGACGATGCCGGAGGCGATCTCCTCGGGGGTCAGCGGCTCCTCGTCGGAGAACTCGTCAAAGTTCTCGGGGTCGCCCTGCTCCTTGAGGGACTCGATCTGGCGGGCGCACTCGGCATCGATCTCTTCCAGATCGGCGGCGAGCTCCTCGCGCAGATCGTCAGCGTCGGCCTCGCGGGCCTCGTAGTCAACCTCGGTGATGATGTAGCTGGCAAAGTACAGAACCTTCTCGAGGTCCTTGGACTTGATGTCGAGCATACGGCTCATCGGGAAGCTCGTGGGGCTCTTGAAATACCAGATGTGGGACACGGGAGCGGCGAGCTCGATGTGACCCATGCGGTCGCGACGCACCTTGGCCGAGGTGACCTCGACGCCGCAGCGCTCGCAGACGATGCCCTTAAAGCGGATGCCCTTGTACTTGCCGCAGGAGCACTCCCAGTCCTTGGCGGGACCGAAGATCTTCTCGCAGAACAGGCCGTCCTTCTCGGGCTTGAGGGTACGGTAATTGATGGTCTCCGGCTTCTTGACCTCACCGTGCGACCAGGAACGGATCTGGTCGGCGGAGGCAAGGGAGATCTTTACCGAGTCAAAATCAGTAGCTTCGAAATCTGCCACAGTCAACTACTCCTTATCAGTGGTCGTGGCGGCGACAGCCTCGGGTGCCTCGGCGGTCTCGGCATCCTCGGCCTCGACGTCGGCGTCAACGCCGGCGAGCGCAGCCAGGTCGTCGAGAGCGGAGGTCTCCTCGGCGGTCACAGGGGCGGAGGCGTCCTCGTCGGCATCGTGCATGGGCTCGATGTCCAGTGCGAGGGAGCGAATCTCCTTGACGAGAACCTTGAAGGACTCGGGGATACCCGGGACAGGAACGTTCTCGCCCTTGACGATGGACTCGTAGGTCTTGACGCGGCCCACGGTATCGTCGGACTTGACGGTCAGGATCTCCTGCAGGACGTTGGAAGCACCGTAAGCGTACAGTGCCCAAACTTCCATCTCGCCGAAGCGCTGGCCGCCGAACTGGGCCTTGCCGCCCAGAGGCTGCTGGGTAACCAGGCTGTAAGGGCCGGTCGAACGGGCGTGGATCTTGTCGTCGACCATGTGGCCGAGCTTGAGGATGTAGGACGTACCCACGGTAATGGGCTCGCGGAACTCCTCGCCGGTGCGGCCGTCGAACAGGCGGGTCTTGCCGCGCTCGTCAAGCTGGGTGACGAACTCGGGGCGCATGTGATCGCCAAAGGCAGCGGTGGCCTTGTTGAGCATGTTCTTGTTGGCACGACGGATGACCTCGGCGATCTCGTCCTCCTTGGCGCCGTCGAAGACGGGCGTGGCGGTGAAGAACGGACCGGGGACGTACTTGTCGGAGTCGGCCTGCTCGGTATCCCAACCGCAGGCAGCAGCCCAGCCAAGGTGGCACTCGAGCAGCTGGCCGACGTTCATACGCGAAGGAACGCCCAGCGGGTTGAGGATAACGTCGATCGGGGTACCGTCAGCCATGTAGGGCATGTCCTCGACCGGCAGAACGTTACAAATAACACCCTTGTTGCCGTGGCGGCCGGCGATCTTATCGCCCTGCTGGATCTTACGACGCTGGGCGACGTAGACGCGCACCTGCTCGTTGACGCCGGGGGCCAGGTCGTCGCCGTTCTCGCGGCTAAAGCGAACGACGTCGATAACGCGGCCGTAAGCGCCGTGAGGCATCTTGAGGGAGGTGTCGCGAACATCGTGGGCCTTGGCACCGAAGATGGCGCGCAGCAGGCGCTCCTCGGCGGTCAGAGCGCTCTCGCCCTTAGGCGTGACCTTGCCGACCAGGATGTCGCCAGGGCCGACCTCGGCGCCGATGCGGATGATGCCGTCCTCGTCGAGGTTGGCAAGCATGTCCTCGGAGAGATTCGGGATCTCGCGGGTGATCTCCTCGGGGCCGAGCTTGGTGTCGCGGGCGTCGATCTCGTGACGGGTGATGTTGATGGTCGTCAGCAGGTCCTCGGCCACCAGGCGCTCGGACACGACGATACCGTCCTCGTAGTTGAAGCCTTCCCACGGCATGTAGGCCACGGTGAGGTTCTGGCCCAGTGCGAGCTCGCCGTGATCGGTCGAAGGACCGTCGGCCAGAGGCTCGCCCTGCTCAACGGTGTCACCGACGCGCACGAGCGGACGGTGGTTGATGCAGGTGGACTGGTTGGAGCGCTGGTACTTGGCCAGGTGATACTCGTCCATGCCGCCGGCATGCTTGACGATGATCTTGGCGGCGTCGGCAAAGATGACTTCGCCGGCGTTCTTGGCCAGGGTAACCTCGCCAGAGTCCAGGGCGGCGCGACGCTCCATGCCGGTACCGACATAGGGAGCGGCGGGGTGAACCAGCGGCACGGCCTGACGCTGCATGTTGGCGCCCATGAGCGTACGCTTGGCGTCGTCGTGCTCGAGGAACGGAATCAGCGTGGCTGCGACGGAGAGCATCTGACGCGGCGAGACGTCCATGTAGTCGACGTCCTCGACAGGCACGTCGGCGGGAGCGCCGAAGGAGCCGTCGAAGTCGCGGGTACGGGCGATCACGGTATGCGGACGGACGATCTTGCCCTCGGCATCGGTTGTGATGAACTCGTTGGTCTTGGGATCGAGCGGCGTGTTGGCCGGCGCGATGACGTGCTTCTCTTCCTCGTCAGCGGTCATCCAGTCGATCTGATCGGTGGCAACGCCGTTCTCGACACGACGGAACGGGGCCTCGATGAAGCCATACTCGTTGACGCGGGCGTAGAGGGCGAGCGAGCCGATCAGGCCAATGTTGGGGCCTTCGGGGGTCTCGATCGGGCACATGCGGCTGTAGTGCGAGTTGTGAACGTCGCGGACGGCCGTCGGCACGTTAGTGCGGCGGCTGGAGCCCGACTTGTGGCCGGCAAGGCCGCCAGGGCCGAGTGCGGACAGACGGCGCTTGTGAGTCAGACCGGTCAGGGGGTTCGCCTGGTCCATGAACTGCGAGAGCTGCGAGGAACCGAAGAACTCCTTGATGGAGGCCACGATCGGACGGATGTTGATGAGCGACTGCGGGGTGATCTCGTCGATGTCCTGGGAGCTCATGCGCTCACGGACGACGCGCTCCATACGGCTCATGCCGATACGGAACTGGTTGGCGACGAGCTCGCCGACGGTGCGGATGCGGCGGTTACCAAAGTGGTCGATGTCGTCGACCTTGAAGCCCTGCTCGCCGGCAGCGAGGGACAGCAGGTAGCGCAGCGTAGCGACGATATCCTCGTCGGTGAGCACCGTGACCTCTTCCTCGGTGGTGAGGTTGAGCTTCTTGTTGACCTTGTAACGACCGACGCGGGCCAGATCGTAGCGCTGCGGGTTGAAGAGCAGGCCCTCGAGCAGGCTGCGGGAAGCATCCACGGTGGGAGGCTCGCCCGGGCGCAGACGACGGTAAATCTCGATGAGGGCGTCCTCGCGGGTGAGGGCGGTGTCGCGCTCCAGGGTGCGCTTGATCACATCGGAGTTGCCGAGCAGCTCGATGATGTCGTCGTTGGTGACGGCGATGCCAAGGGCGCGCAGGAACATCGTGGCGCTCTGCTTGCGCTTACGGTCGATGGAGACCATGAGCTGGTCGCGCTTGTCGACCTCAAACTCAAGCCAGGCACCGCGGGACGGGATGATCTGGGCCTTGTAGATCTGCTTGCCCGAATCCATCTCGGAGCTGTAGTACACGCCCGGGGAGCGGACGAGCTGCGAGACGACGATACGCTCGGTACCGTTGATGATGAAGGTGCCCTGATCGGTCATCATGGGGAAGTCGCCCATGAAGACGAGCTGCTCCTTGATCTCGCCGGTCTCCTTGTTGGTGAGACGGACGTCGGTCAGAAGCGGAGCCTGATAGGTCATATCCTTCTCGCGGCACTCCTCGACGGTGTGCGCGGGGTCGCCGAACTGATGCTCGCCGAAGGTAACCTCGAGAACATGGTTCTGACTCTGGATGGGGCTGGATTCCTTGAACGCCTCACGAAGGCCCTCATCCTTAAAACGCTCAAAGGATTCCCTTTGAACAGAGATAAGGTTGGGGAGCTCCATGGCCTCCGGGATTTTCCCGAAGCTGACGCGCTTGCGCTCAGTGGCAGTGTATGCGTAGGTCACCAGGTTTTTCCTCCTTCACGGAAATGCTCGGTGGGTTGGCGAGGCATAGCTTCGCCAGTTATCGCAACCTAATAGTTTATCAGGTACCGACCGTTGGGCAAGAAAAGCCTTGACGCGATTGAGTTTTTGGAGTAGCAAAGTTTTTCGACAGAAAACACGCAGGTAGATGTATGTGTATCGAACATCTGTTCATATATTTTATGTGAACAGAGAGCTAGCAATCGCAGCTCTTATAAAAAACGGGCGCGAACCGAGGTCCACGCCCGTAAATGTCGGTGCCCGAAGGCTTACTTGCGCATCAATCCGCCGCGCTCGTCGATGGCGTCCCAGAAGGCATCGGCAAAGCGGGGGTCGCTTGCAGCCATGAGGGCGTTGGTGGCCATCCAGCCAGAGGGAGTGCCGGTGTCGTAGCCCGACAGCGGGTCGATGACGACTGCGTACATGGCTTCGCGGTCGAGCGAACGGGCCATGGCGTCGGTGAGCTGGATCTCGCCGCCCTTGCCGGCCTGCTGATCTGCCAGCAAGTCCATGACCAGCGGGCTCAGCAGGTAGCGACCGACGATGTACAGGTTGGACGGAGCCGCCTCGGGAGCGGGCTTCTCGACCAGACCGCCGATGCGCCAGACAGCGCCCGGCTCGACATCGGCAACGCCCTCGGCGCCCTCGAGCGAACCGACGCGCTCGCCGGCGATAACGCCGTAGCGGCTGACTTCCTCGGGCGAGCAAGCAGCGACGGCGATAACCGAAGCGCCACCGTGCTCCTTGGAAACGGCAAGCATCTTGTCGCAGATATCGCGGTTAGGCACAACGTAGTCGCCCAGAAGAACCAGGAAGTTCTCCCCTGCCACGGCGTCGGCAGCAGAGCGAATAGCATGGCCGAGGCCCTTGGGCTCGTACTGATAACGGAAGTCGACCGGCATACCGCCAGCGTGGGCGACGGCATCGGCATAGGCGTTCTTACCGCGCTCGCGCAACAGGTTCTCGAGCGAACGGTCGGGCTGGAAGTAGTTCAGTAGCTCGGGCTTACCGGGAGAAGTAACGATGATGGCATCGTCGACCTCCTCGGGGTCGAGTGCCTCCTCGACGACATACTGGATGACCGGCTTGTCGAGCACCGGCAGCATCTCTTTGGGCGTGCACTTGGTGCCAGGCAGAAAACGCGTGCCAAGACCGGCGGCGGGGATGATTGCCTTCATGTTATTCAAAGATCCTTTCGCAGGCGCAAAAGCGCCCCGTGCGTGCGGCGCACAGCCGCAGACCAAATTGCGATACCCAAGCATCTTACCGCTGGAACTATATGTCGCTACAAGGCAGAGACAATTCTTCAGCAGGTCAACGCAAATTATTGCTCGAATGGTGCAATTTTATTGCCCAACGGCAGGGCACGCGATACGACGCAAATCACAGAACATGGCAGTTTGAGCAACCGATGTCGAGGAACCGAAAAACAAAAAAGACGGGGCTCGCAATGCGAACCCCGTCTGCAAAGAAATCTGGCGAGAAAGCCTGATTACTTGAGGGTGACAGCAGCGCCAGCAGCCTCGAGCTTCTCCTTGGCAGCCTCGGCGTCCTCCTTCTTGGCACCCTCGAGAACAGCCTTGGGAGCGCCCTCGACGACCTCCTTGGCCTCCTTCAGGCCAAGGTTGGTGAGCTCACGGACGGCCTTGATGACCTGGATCTTGTTGTCGCCGAAGCCCTCGAGCACGACGTCAAACTCGGTCTTCTCCTCGGCCTCAGCAGCGCCAGCAGCGGGAGCGGCGACAACAGCGGCAGGAGCAGCGGCGGAAACGCCGAAGGTGTCCTCGATAGCCTTAACGAGCTCGGAAGCCTCGAGAAGGGTCATTTCCTTAAGAGCATCGATGATCTCATCGGTGGTAAGCTTAGCCATTTCTAAGTCCTTTCGGTTTCCGTGTCTGTGCACGGAGATCAGTTAAAACACGGCGCGAATGCGCCAGGGGTGCGGCGTTGCCGCCGCGGGTGAAAACAGCGACTAGGCTGCCTTCTGCTCGGAGACCTGCTGGATCGAACGAGCGAGACCAGAGGAAACGCCGTTGACGCAGACAGCGATGTCGCGAGCGAAACCGGAGATGAGACCGGCGATCTGGCCGAGAAGCTGATCCTTGGTGGGCAGCTCGGCGATAGCCTTAACATCATCAGCGGAAACGGCCTTGCCGTCGGAGATACCGCCCTTGATCTCAAGGACGCCCTTGGACTTAGCAGAGAAGTCCTTAAGGGCCTTAGCGGCCTCGACCGGCTCGGTCTCGTAGAACACATAAGCGACGGGGCCGGCGAGGATCTCGCCGAGCTCGGGCTGCTCCTGGTTCTTGAGAGCGATCTTGACCAGGTTGTTCTTGTAGACCTTCATCTCGGCGCCGCACTCGCGAAGCTGATGACGCAGCTCCTGAGCCTGCTTAACCGTCAGACCGTTGTAGTTGACGACAAACAGACCGGCGTTCTCGGCGATACGGGACTCGATCTCTGCAACCTTGTCGATTTTGTACTGCTGGGGCATAAATTACACCTCCTCGAATTCTTTCCGGGCACGGTCCGCCACAAGGACGTGACGGGGGCATGTCCAAAAAGAAAGCCCCCGCGCTGCATGAGCGACGGGGGCGAGAAGACATATCTACTCGACCACCTCGGCTGGCGGGATATCCCATTAAGCTCGCGGGCGATGCCCGTTTGCACCGGCTGTCTCTGGCAGCGGATTCGTGCGTGAACCGAAAGTATTATGGCGGGGACCCCGGCGTCGGTCAACGGGCACGAGGATTCGCACACAAACCCTGCATACGCTCCGGTCGGGAGGGGCAGGGCGAGTTTTCCGCTCGGTCAAGTCCTGGGCTCGCACGAAGGCCACATTAAGTGGCCTTCGGCTCGTGCGGAATCTACGGAAAACTCGCCCTGCCCCTCCCGACCGGAGCTACGTTGCCTTTGTTGCGAATCCTCGTGCCCGTTGGCCGGCGCGCCCCACGCATAACCCTTAGGTCGGTGGGCTGATGGGTTGGGTCCCGTTGGGCTACAGGGTTGAAAGGAAGGTGGACAGGCGGCGGAGGCCTTCGTCTAGGTCTTTGTCGGAGACGCAGTAGCTTAGGCGGATGTGGCCTTCGGTGCCGAAGCAGTCGCCCGGGACTAGGGCTACGTTTGCCTCTTCGATGGCTTTGATGCAGAAGTCTTCGCTGGTTAGGCCGAACTTTTTGATGCTCGGGAAAGTGTAGAAGGCTCCTGCGGGCTCTACTACGTCGAGGCCCATGGCGTTTAAGGCTGCGAGTACGCGTTCGCGGCGGGCTCGGTAGACTTTGAGCATGGGGGTTGGGTCGACGGTCAGGGCTCGGGCTGCGGCGTCCATTTCGAAGGAGACAGCACTCGATACTAAGTATTGGTGAGCCTTTGCGATCTCAGCGATGACGGGGGCTGCGGCTGCGAGCCAACCCAAGCGCCAGCCGGTCATGGCCCAGGGCTTGGAGAAGCTCTCGATGACCACCGTCTGGTCGCGCAGCTCCGGATGGCGCTGGGCAAAGCGCTCGTAGCCATCCACATAGACCAGACGGTTGTATACGTCGTCGCAGACTACGTAGATGCCCGCCTGCTCTGCCACGCGCGCCACGGCGTCGAGCGACGCCGTGTCGAGGATGCAGCCCGTAGGATTGTTGGGCGAGCAGATAACGATGGCCTTGGTCGCCGGGGTCACACAGGCGCGAAGCGCATCCTCGTCAATCTGAAATTGCGCAGGCTCCGTATCCAAAAAGACCGCTTTGGCGTGATTGGCTACGACGATGCTCTCGTACAGGCCAAAGGCCGGCGTGGGAATAATGACCTCGTCGCCGGGGTTGAGCATAGCCATGAATGTTGCCGACAGGGCCTCGGTCGCGCCATCAGTCAGGATGACCTCATCGGCGGAAAGCTCCAGACCCGCGTCACCCATATATTCGGACAGCGCCTCGCGCAGGGCGGGGCGGCCGTTGTTGGGCGGATAGTGCGTGTCGCCACGGTCCAGCGAGGCGGTTACCTCGGCGCTAATCACATCGGGCGTGGGAAAATCGGGCTCGCCAAGCGCAAGCGCAATGCACCCCGGGTGCTGGGCGGCGAGCGCGTTAATCCGACGGATGCCGGAGGGCTTGAGCGTGGCAAGCGAGGTATTCATGGGCAGACGCATGGCGTTCCTTTCGTAAGGGTTGCACTAGGATAGCGCGCCCAGCGCCACCAGACGGTGTAACCTAAACGGAAACGAGCCGGAAAGGAGATGGCATGGAGACGACCGCGCGCGGCGATGTACCAAAAACACTGCACACCATTGCGTATATCAGTATTCCCGATAGCGCCGATCTTGAGTTTTTGCTCTGGGACCTTCAGGATGCCATCGCAGCCTATGCGCAGCTTTCCGGCACCGCACTCCCCCATCCAGTCGACTTGAAGGCGAATAGCGCCGATACCGCCGATGGCATCGTGCTCGCCGTTGAGGATATGCCCGATGACGAGGCAGTGACAGACATCGAGAAGGCACTCAATCGCTTTGGCGATACGGGGACGCGCGTCTATGTCGTCGTTCAGGCCATCTACGAGCGTACCGAGGGGGCGCGCATGCTCATCGAGCGCCTGCGCCAAGCTTGCGAACTCCGTAGGCTAACGTGGTGCGGCGGCGTTATCGCCTGCACCGGCAGCGGCATCGCGGCGCTTCGCCATTCCCCACGCATGGGCCTCTTGCGCCGACCATTTTCGGAAGCGATGGATAAGCTTGTGGGCGCCGTGCGCATAGGCTGCTCCATTGAGCATGCGCAGCTGCTGGGCGGTGGCAATGCCGGTAGCGTCGATACCGACGGCATGGTGCGCGCTAGGCCTGCTGTGCCCGCGCTAATCTGGCGCGCCATCATCAAACGCCTCGGCGCCCATACTCAATCAGATATCTAAATTACAGGGCGCCCCAGTCAATGGCTTCGTGCCAACGCTCAACAAGGCGCTCAAGACGCCAAGCCGCATTGGCAGGACTTGTCGAGGGCAGGACGATGGCGGGCAGCCCGGTGTGTTCTTGTAGATAGCGCTTGTAGAGCCGGCCAGCTGTACCACCGTTGCATATCACCTGCTCAATGGGAGCTGCATCGGTAATGCGCCCGATATGTGCCGGTACAACGTTGCGAATGCTCGCGTCACTCGAGCCCTTAATGTCACAACTCTCGATCACATCCCACAGGGCTACGCCGCCGTTAAGCAGCATGGATCGCTTGGCGGCAATGGAGACATCGAGCGTCGCGGGCTCACCGTTTGCCAAAGGATCACCCTCGTTGGGCGGCACAGGCACACCGAGACACGCCGCCGTGACCCGCCAAAAGCGGTTCTGCGGATTGCCATAGTAGAAGGCATTGGCACGCGAGAGCACCGAGGGAAACGACCCCAGCACCAAAACGCGCGAGCGCTCGTCAAACACGGGTTCAAACCCATGCTCAATATGTTGATAGCCCTCGTCGGACGCAGCCATGGCCTAGGCCCTCAACAGATAGCGCACCTCGTAGGGCGCAAGCTCAAGGGAGCCAGCCAGCTCGACCGTGGGCACGCCATCGGCAAGCAGGTCGACAAAGGACCCGTTGAGCTCGCCGGCGCCAAAGGTGTAAGGCTCGCCCACGGCGTTCACCGCCACGAGCACCGTCGCGCCGTCACAGGCGCGCTCGAACAGCAGCTGCTTGTTCTGGATCACCACGTTGCGATAGGCACCGTAGTTGAGAGCACAGGCCGCCGCGTCATCGGCCGAGCGAAGGTGCGCAAGCTGCGTGATGAACGCCGTCAGCTCGTTGGGCGCAGGCTCATCGAGCGCAGGTCGCAGCGCCCAGTCACCATCGGGGCCGCCCTTTTCGCCGGCAATCCCCCACTCGCTGCCATAGTAGACGCACGGAATGCCCGGCATGCCAAAGAGCATGCCATAGGCGGGACGCAGGCACGACTTGTCGGTGAGGATGCTCGCCAGGCGCGGCACGTCGTGGTTGTCGACAAACGACAGCAGGTGTTTGCCGCGGTAGATGCACCACGGATCGCCGCCAAACTGGCGATGCAGCGAATGGGCAATCTCGAACATGTTGACCGAGTTAAAGCTGGAGTACAGGCCCTTGTAGCACTCGTAGTTGGTGCAGGAGTCAAGCATCTCGTCGTTGACGATCTGGTTGTAGTCGCCGTGGAGCGTCTCGCCGATCAGCACAAAATCGGGCTTGAGCTCGCGGGTAAAGGTATGCAGACGACGCATGAAGTCGCGGTCGAGCATATAGGCAACGTCCAGGCGCAGGCCGTCGACGCCAAACACGTCAGCCCAACGGCGCACGGACTCGAGCAGGTAATCGACCACAGCGGGATTTTGCAGGTTGAGCTTCACGAGCTCAAAATGGCCTTCCCAACCCTCGTACCAAAAGCCGTCGCCATAGCAGGAGTCGCCGTCAAAGCTAATGTGGAACCAGTCCTTGTACGGCGAGTCCCACTTACGCTCCTGCACATCACGGAAGGCCCAGAAGCCGCGGCCGACGTGGTTGAAGACCGCATCGAGCACCACACGGATGCCATGGGCGTGCAGCGTCTCGCATACGGCGGCAAAATCGGCATCCCCGCCCAGGCGGCGGTCGACATGGCGCAGGCTGCGCGTATCGTAGCCGTGGCTGTCGGATTCGAGCGGCGGGTTGATGAGCACAGCGCCAACGCCGAGTTCTTGCAGGTAGTCAGCCCATTGGGCGATCTTCATGATGGGTGCATCGGGGTTGGGCGCAGCGTTGACAGCCTGGGCGAGTTCATCCTCGGCAACGGGAGCGGCGTTTTCGCGCGGAGCTCCGCAAAAGCCCAGCGGATAGATCTGATAGAACGTCGTCTCGTATGCCCACATAGCAACCTCCCGGTAAGCTCAACACAACGATATCCATTGTATGCCCGGCTTGTATCCTCTCCCCCAAAATAAGTTGCGGTGAAATAATTCCTGCTTGGGCCTTCAGAGGCCTTAAACAGGAGCTATTCCACCGCAGCTGATGAGGGGACGTGATTAGGCGACGGGCTTTGCGCGGCGTATGGCTGGGAACAGTACGGTGATGGCAAGGATGACGCCCACGACGGTAATCGCCCCGCCCGCAAAGCCAATCCAAGCGATACCGGGACCCGAAACCACGGCGCCGCCGATTGCGGTGCCCGTGCCGATACCGAGGTTAAACAGGCCCGAGAAGATCGACATGGCGACGGCCGACGAATCCGCCGGCGTGTACTTGATGAGCTCGGCCTGGAACGCAACGTTAAAGGCCGTGGAGCAGCAGCCCCATAGCGCGCAGACGGCAAGCACTGCTACGAGCGACGATGCGACCGGACCCACGAGCAGCAGAGCCACCGGCACGCCGGAGAGCGTGATAGCCAAGAACGGGAAGCGATGCCCATCGAACAGGCGGCCAAACAGCCAGCTTCCGAGCAGACCAGAGCAGCCAAACGCCGTCAGCGTCATGGTAATAGCGCTTGCGTCGACGTGCGCGACCTGCGCCAGGAACGGCTCGATATAGCTGTAACCCGCATAATAGCCGGTCGCCATAAAGACCGTGACCGCGTAGAGCGCAATCAGGAACGGGTTCTTGAGCAGCTCGGGCAGCTGTTTGACGGTAAAGCGCTCGCCCGCCGGCATGGCCGGGAACACCGCGGCCTGGTAGACAACCGCGACAGCCGAGAGGGCCCCGACCGCGGCGAATGTCATGCGCCAGCCCACGGCCAGTCCGATGGCGCGGCCGATCGGCAGGCCAAAGATCTGCGCGATGGACGAGCCCGTGGCGATCATGCTAATGGCGAGCGCCCCGTGGCGACTGTCGACCAGGCGCGAGGCCATAATCGAGGCGACCGACCAGAACACGGCATGTGCGCAAGCGACCACCAGGCGCGCACAGACCAGGATGGGATATGTCGGTGCCACAGCGGACAGGAACTGACCCAGAGAAAACACGGCGAGCACGCCGAGCAGCATCCGTTTGAATTCAAAACGCGAGGCAAACACCATGAGCGGCAGCGACAGCAGCATGACGCCCCAGGCATAAACCGAGATCATGATGCCCGCCTGGGCCTCGGTGAGCGAAAACGACGTGGCGATGTCGGTTAGCAGGCCGATGGGCATAAACTCCGACGTGTTGAACACGAACGCGCAGCAGGTGAGCCCGATAAGCGGGAGCCACTGCCCGAGCGTGATACCACCTTGCTTTGTTTGAGCCATATAGGAAAACCTCTCCGATCATCTAGAGCGGTGGGCGATTATAGCAATGAGAAGTCTATAAAATGAGCAACAAAAGAATTCTTGGAAAACGATCGTTAACAGATGGCGCGCCAATTCTGCTTAGAAAGCAAGGTACGCAGAAACTCAGTGTCGAAAACGCGGCTTCATCTTCGGGCTATCGCGCCTGCTCGGATACGCACAAGGACACCCCCATGAGCACGTCAATTTCAAGCCAACTCGCAACCGCACAATGAACTAGCAAAAGCAGCATATAAGCAAACGCCCCATAATAAAGTCCCTCATGTACAAGCGCCGTCACTGAAAGTGCCGACGGCAGCGCCGCACTCGAAACTACCCATCCAACAAGAACCTGGATAGCGCAACTTGCAACCAGGTTCCATGCCACCAGCAGCGTTGCGGGACGCGCGATTTCCCTGCAGGAGGAACGAAGCACCGTGACCGAACGCATGATGTAGCGTGGTGCAAACCGAATGCCTCGTAGTCCCCTCTGCTCCACGTCCGCATCTTCAATTAACACGAATACGAACGACGCGGAAAGAAGCGTCACGATTACTGCCACCACAAGCGAGCACAACACCCCGAGCTGGCTACTCGCAAGCGAGGCAAAGACTACAATTGCCGATAAAATCAAGTGAACCAAATAAATTAGCAGCGCCCCAGAAATCTGGAGGGGAACCGTCGAGGCCAAGAGATAAACCGGAGGGGTTCGAGCAGGTTGCACCGTCTCTTTGGACCGGTCGACGGCAAATAATGAAAAAGCCACATTCGATAGAAGCAGGTTTAAAAAGGCCGCGACCACAGTGCAAATAAGCGTAATGGACGGATTGATATAGGCGAGCTCAGTTGCAACGTTTGATACACCAATTTGAAGCGCGCTCATAACAAACAAGGGGATATATAACGCCATCGTACAGCCACTCCGGCATCCCTTCGCCCGATCGCCCGATTCCAGAAAGACATTGAAGTTCTCTCGCAAGTTCACTCTATACCCGTTTTCTTACTAGGCAGGGCGAACGGGCGCCAATATAAACGCCGGTCCGCCCATCCATAATTTCTAGTTTTAACGTCCAGACTAGTCTGTCCAGCCGTCGATGTAGTCGCGGTTAAGCTCAAAGTACTGCGCGGCGATATCTTTCGCCAAGGAGTACGAATTAACGAGCGGGTGCATCGCGAGGCTCTCGACAATGTCGCGCTTCGATCGGTTAACGATGCCACGCGCCACGGTGCGCTCGTAGTACTTGACGCGACGAATCAATTCGAGGTTTCCCGCAGGCACAGAATCGGCTTCGACGCGATGCGGTACGCAGCCATCGGTGGAGATATCGCACGTTGACTCAATGACATCTGTATCGAGAAGGCCGGGGATGGCACCATTGTTGGGGGTGCACAGGATCATCTGCTGCGTCTTGCCAGAGCGAGCAATATCCATGAAACGGAGCGCGACACCCGCGTATCCACCAGCATCTTTGCCGTACACGTCAAACGTCCACGGCTTGTCGCGGTGAATACCCGTCTCGGCCGCCATGTAGTTGTTTTCGCGCATTCCGTACCACTTCTCAAAGCACGCGAGGCCTTTTTCGAAGTCGTTCTCAATATCGATAGATGCAAGCTCGCTCGTCATTTCTCGATTAATTTCTTCGATGAGTTCGCCGCGCGTCTGGGGCGAAGAGAGAACGTTGGCAACGGCGCGCTCGCGATAGTAGAAATAGTATAGGTACTCATTTGGCACGCATCCGCGATTTAGGACGAGGTCCTTCTCGAAGAACCTAAGATCTGTATGAGCATATGCCCCGTCGTCGTGGATCAAGTCGGGCATGATGTCCTCGCCGTCAACCGTCACATTGCGGAAGAACGAGAGGTGGTTGAGTCCATAGCACTCGCCCTGAACCGATGCGGGATCAACGCCTTTATACTCGGCAAACTGATGCAACATGCCCGAGGGGGCATCGCAAATGCCATAAGTAAAATCATAGCCCATATCGCGTAGGGCCTGAGATACGACGCCAGCGGGATTAGTAAAGTTAAACACCTTGACGCCCGGCTTTGCGTACTTCTTGATTAACTCGCAATACGAAGCAAGCGCAGGGACGGAGCGCATGGCAAAAGACACGCCGGCTGCGCCAGTCGTCTCTTGGCCAAGAACCCCATGTGAAAGAGCAATGCGCTCATCGCGAACGCGCATATGGTCCCCACCGACGCGAATCGTCGTGATCACGTAATCGGCGTCCTTAACGGCCTCGACCGCATCGCCCGTCAGTGAAAAATTAAGCGTGGGGCAAAGCATGCCCGAGACATGGGCGGCAAGGCCACCGTAGATGCGCAGCTTCTCGGGATCATTGTCCATAAACACAAGCTCGTCGATTCCAAGCGATGACGCCTGCTGGGCTATGCTCTTTGCCAAAAACATGGAGCGGACGCCACCGCCCCCTATGACCGTAAGTTTCATATCGAAACCCCCAATTAGCACATTCAATATTGCATGGTTCGCCTGTGTATGGATATTGTATCCAGCATGGAGGGCCGCTTCCCGCCCCGGCTGCAAGGCGGGAAAGGAATTCCCCAAGGAGTTATTATTTACGCAACGGAAGCGGCCACACACGTCCGGCGGGAAGGAAGCACCGATGGTTGATAAAAAGCAGATTTCCAAGCTCTACTCAGCCGCAAAGCTATCCGAAACCGAGCAAAGCGTACTCGAATACCTACTCAACAATATCGACACCCTCGATGATATTGGCATAAAACCCGTCGCCATGGCATGCTTTACCAGCATGACGACAGTCATCAGGCTTTCGAAAAAGCTCGGCTACCGTGGCTACCGCGAAATGATGTACGACCTCAAGCACCTTCAGCATGTCTCCCGCGAAATGAATCAATCACTCAAAGACAGTAGCGTCCACTTCGTATGCCACACCGGAGATGTAGACGTATTCATCGCCGCCCTGCATCGCAACAGAATGATCGGAGTAAACGGAGAGGGCTTCTCACGCATCGTTGCGCAGTACATGGCGACCAAGCTCGTTGGACTTGGCTTTTTGGCCGTCATACAGGACTTCCTAGAAACCGATCAGTTTGTCGAATCCAACCGAAATACGCTCAGCTGCATGATGCTCATATCCAAATCGGGTCAGACAGAAGCCATCCTGGAAACCGCAAGGGCATGCCACGACGCGGGCATTACGACCCTCGCGTTTACCGGCAACGAAGACAGCGAGCTCGCCAAGACGGCAGACGCGATCTTTACGATACATGACGATCACCCAATGGATCTTAAGAACGTTAAGCCTAACTGCTTTACCGGAAGTTGTATTCTTGCATTCGAAGAACTATTGAGTATCTGCCTTGACAATCTAAAACAAGAAGGCTTGGCCCCCTAAATCATGCGATAGGAAGCCAAGCCCTGGAATTGCGCTATGCAATTGAAAGCCACTTGCGCGTTTTACTCGTCACCGAGAACTTCGTGCACCTCAGAAGCGACTTCGCCGACACGAGGACCGTAAATGACCTGGATTGCCTTGTCGCTCAGGCGGATAACGCCCATAGCTTCAAGATTCTTGGTGAACACCTCGTCGTCTGCAACCTTAGAACCATCCTTGACAATCACGCGAAGACGTGAGATGCAGTTGTCAAGATCATCAATGTTGTCGGCTCCACCAAGCGCTTCGACAATGCCAACAGCAAGCGCGCTGTCCTTGGTCGCACGGCCCTGGACTGCCTTCTCGGGAGTGCTACCAGACTCGCCCTTTGCCTCAGCGGCCTTTGCCTCGAACTCAGCTCTGCTGTTGATCAACTCAATATCGTCACCATCATCTCGACCGGGCGTCTTGATATCGAACTTAGTAATAAAGAACCGGAAGAGGAAGAAAGCTGCCAGGAAAAAGGCGGGGAGCAGAATAAGGTACGGAAGCAGATTAAGCTTCTCGGGGCGGAATAAAAATGGGATCAGGTCCTTGATATTTCCCTGGTACACCGAAACGCCCATTGCCTCCGAGAGAACTTCACCCAGTCCGGAAAGCGGAGCGTAAACGCCAAAGTAGAGCCAGGGAGCGGCAAACAGGAACGTAAAGAGAATAGGCTCCGTAACGCCAAAGAAAACAGTCGAAATCACTGTGGGGATTAAAAGGCCAGCAACCTTCTTGCGGTTCTGGGGCTTGGCACAAGACCACATAGCAAGGGCGATGCCCGGGAACAACGCGTAATCGTTAATGCCATAGCCAGCCATGAAGGCCCTAACCAAGAGCTTGTCGCTGCTGGGAGAAGCGAGCTGTGCAAGCTGAATAGCGCTATTGCCCACCACGCGCGTTCCATCGACGACCATGGAGCCACCAAGCTCAGTCCAATACATGGGCGTCTCGAGCAGCGGATGCAAGCCAAACGGCACAAGGCTCTCGAGCACCCAGCGATAGACAAACGTACCGACCAGACCGGAGCCTTTCACGAACGTCGCAATACCCGAAAAGCATCCACCGATGACGGGCCAGACGAAGTACATGATGCCGCCCAGGACGCCACCGGCAACCAACGATACAATGGGGACCGTTCGACTGCCCGCAAAAAACGCCAGCGCCGTTGGAAGCTTGGTCTTGTAAAAACGGCCGGTGATCCAAGCGACCAGGCAGCCCACGATAATGCCGCCAAAGACACCAGAGCTGTAGCCAAAAAAGCCGAGCGAGGTAGTGTAGAGTGCGGACTGCTCACTCGCCTGAATGGACGTAAGGCCAACCTTCTGAAGAGCTTCCACCGTTGTATTGTCGGCAGCCAAGCCAGCTGCTCCAAGCAGAATCTCAACCGTCTTGAGCATGGTGAGATAGCAGACAAGGGCAGAAAAGGCAGCCCAGCCCTTCTCTTTGCGAGACAAGGAGAAGGCGCAGCCGACGGCAAACAAAACACCGAGGTTTCCAATGATTACCTCGCCGAGACCCTTAAATACCGAGAAGAACGTAAAGAGCGGCGAAGCGGCATACCAGTCCCAATTAACGCCAAGGGACACAAGGGTCAGTTCGGTCGTAAAAACGCTACCGATACCCAAAAAGAGACCGGAAATGGCAATGAGCGTAATCGGAACGAGCATTGCCTTTCCGAACGATTGGAATTTTTCTTTCATCAATTCCCTCCTCAATGAGCCTCTATAAACGACTATTGCAGCCCACGTCCCCACACAGGCGAAACGGAAGACATGTTCGGCAATAGACACAAAGTGATTGTAGAAAGGGGCACACAAAATGCGCATCGGCATCGCGTAATGCGGTTAAATCGACCGACGATTGCAAGTATTTACGAATCCGTAAACGGCAGCAAATAGGCAGCGAACGGCAATCTGCAGCGTAGGACAGTCCCCGCAGTTCAACAATTGTCGGTATTTCGACTCATATTTATTGAATTGTTGCTCGCCCAAAAGTGCGGAGCATCAACGCGCCCCTAAGCCAACCCCAGCAATATGCCCGCCGAATGCACGACAAACGCCACGATCCAGGCGACCGTCACCTGAAACGCGAATACAGCCACGGCATAGCGCGCGCCCAACTCGCTCTTAACGGCGCCGATTGCCGCTACGCAGGGCGGGTACAGCAGCGTAAAGACCAGGAACACGTAAGCGGTAAACGGCGAAAACATGGTTGACAGCACCGCGGGCGACGTTGCGCCCAAAAGCACCGTGAGGGTCGAAATGACGCTCTCCTTGGCGATAAGTCCGGTGACGAGCGCCGTCGAGGCGCGCCAGTCGCCGAAGCCGAGCGGCGCCAGCAGCGGAGCGATAATGCTGCCCAGACCGGCAAGCAGACTCTGCGACTGATCGGCGACCACATTAAAGCGGATGTCGAACGTCTGAAGGAACCAAATGACCACCGTAGCGGCAAAGATAATGGTGAAGGCCTTGGTGATGAAGTCCTTGGCCTTATCCCATGCCAGCATCACCGTCGTCTTGATGCTCGGCAGGCGGTAGTTGGGAAGCTCCATGATAAACGGCACCGGGTCGCCCTTAAATGCCGTGCGGTTGAGTACCAAAGCCGCGATGCAACCGACCGCAATGCCAATCAGATAGAGCGAGACCATGGCGGGAACCGTCGCCTGCGGGAAAAACGCCCCGCACAGCAGACCGTAGACCGGCAACTTGGCCGAACAGCTCATGAACGGCGTGAGCATGACCGTCATCTTGCGGTCGTGCTCGGATGGGAGCGTACGGGTCGACATGATAGCCGGCACGGTGCAGCCAAAACCGACGAGCATAGGCACGAAGCTGCGGCCCGACAGGCCAAAGCGACGCAGCACTTTATCCATGACAAAGGCCACGCGCGCCATGTAGCCCGAGTCTTCCAGAATGGAGAGGAACAAAAAGAGCACGACGATAATCGGCAGGAAGGTCAGCACGCTGCCCACGCCCGTAAGCACGCCGTCGACAGCCAGCGAGCGCACCACATCGTTGGTTCCGAACGCCTTGAGGCCCGCATCAGCCGAGGCGATGATGGCAGCGATGCCGTCCTCCATAAGTCCCTGCAACGCCGCGCCGATCACGCCAAACGTCAGCCAAAAGACGAGACCCATGATCACCAGGAACGCCGGAATGGCCGTGTAGCGACCCGTCAGGATGCGGTCGATCTTGACGGAACGCACGTGCTCGCGGCTCTCGTGCGGCTTGACGACGCAGCGCCCACACACGTCGCCGATAAAGCCGAAGCGCATGTCGGCCAGAGCAGATAGACGGTCGGTGCCGGCCTCGCCTTCCATCTGGGTAATGATGTGCTCGATGGCGTCAAGCTCGTTACGGTCCAGGTGAAGCGCCTCGGTTACCAGCTCGTCGCCCTCAACCAGCTTGGTCGCCGCAAAACGCACGGGAATGTGCGCCGTCGCGGCATGGTCCTCGATAAGGTTGGCGATGCCGTGAATGCAGCGATGCAGCGCGCCGCCGTCTGGGCCATCGGGCGCGCAGAAGTCCAGGCGACCGGGGCGCTCGCGGAACCGCGCCACGTGCAAGGCATGATCCACCAGCTCGCCGATACCCTCGTTACGGGCAGCGCTAATGGGGACAACCGGCACGCCCAACAGGCTCTCGAGAAGGTTGACGTCCACGGCGCCGCCGTTGGCCGTCACCTCGTCCATCATGTTGAGCGCGATGACCATGGGGCGGTCGAGCTCCATAAGCTGCAGCGTCAGGTACAGGTTACGCTCGATGTTGGTGGCGTCGATGATATCGATGATGGCGTCGGGGTTTTCGTCCAAGATGAATTGGCGGCTGACGATCTCTTCGCCCGTGTACGGTGACAGCGAATAGATGCCAGGCAGGTCGGTAACGCTCGCCTCGGGGTGGTTACGAATAGTGCCGTCCTTGCGGTCGACCGTCACACCGGGAAAGTTACCGACGTGCTGGTTGGAGCCCGTCAGCTGGTTGAACAACGTAGTCTTGCCGCAGTTTTGGTTGCCGGCGAGGGCGAAATGCAGCGGCGCACCCTCGGGCACGGCCGTTTTTGCCGCACGGGGCGAATACGTCCCCTCGCCGAGTGCCGGGTGCTCCGTCGTGCCGATTGCGGCGTTAGCGCGCGGACCCGTATCGGTGTCGTGAACACCCACGAGCTCGATGCGAGCAGCATCGTCCTTGCGCAGCGTCAACTCGTAGCCGCGTAGGCGAATCTCGAGCGGGTCGCCCATAGGGGCGTATTTCATCATGGTGACTTCGGTGCCCGGCGTTAGGCCCATGTCCAAAATATGCTGTCGGAGCGCCTGATCATCGGATGTCACCGATGCGACAACGGCGTCCTTTCCAATCTCGAGTGTATCGAGCTTCACGCGCTCATCCTTTCGTTAGACGCGGTTAACCGTTTACCGGGGCTAACCAACTCGTAACGACAAATGATAGCGCTCTGAACTATTTTATAAAGTCAAATACCGATGTTTACCTGCGCAAACTTTATGCGGTGCGCCCCGAAAGCTCTTTGCGCATACCGCTCAGCGAGATCGAAACGGAACCCGACCGCGCGGTAGCAGTGAGTCGATCACCCTCGACTGACCCCGTGCATGCAAAGGGCGCCTTGCCCATCAAGACATGGGAGATAGTACCCGAGAGTTCAAAGAAATCGCCCTCAGCGCGGGCACTCGAGAGAGCGATATTGAGACCCCTGACGTTTAGTACTGCCCTGAGCACGCCGTTCACCCCATGTGAAAACGTCACCTCGCCGCGTTTACTCCCCACCGGCGTCTGGGCCGAAACCACATACGTACCCTCAAGCATGGCTCCTCCTCTAAGCAGACTTTTTGAAACGGGCAAGTAGTCTACTTTTACATATGGCGTTCCAGGAAGCGGAAGGCTAGGCGAATCCAGGGACGGACTGCCACCTGCTTGTCCTCGTTGTCGACCGCGGTGTTGGCGTTGCCGAGCGAAAGGCCGTGACCGCCCTGGTCAAAGACGTGCATCTCGCAAGCGACGCCCTCCTCGGCCATGCGCTGCGCAAACGGATAGACCTGTGCGATCGGCGCTGTCTTGTCGTCGGACACGCCCCACACAAAGGTCGGCGGCATCTGGCGCGAAACATGCGTGGTAGGGCAAATGTCGGTCAGGTGCTCATCGGTCGCCTCGCCGCCCGTCACCATCGACAGATAGTCGTTGAGCAAATCGCGCCCTGTCTTGCCACCCGTCTTGGGCACGCGCAGGTCGATGCGCGGGTCACGCGTCTGCATATCGCGCACATAGGCAAGGTCGAGCAACGGATAGCCCAGCACCACGGCGTCGGGACGAATATCCTCCGGACGAGCCCCGGCAAGGCCCGCGAAGGGTCCGGTCTTCCACTGCGTTGCCAACGAGGCGCAGATCATGCCGCCCGCCGAGAAACCCACGATGCACACGCGCTTGGGATCGACATGCCACTCGTCGGCGTTGGCGCGCACGGTAGCGACCATCTTGGCGAGGTCCGCCTGCGGGTGCGGAAAGCTCACGTCGCCCGTGGCGCTCGTCACATAGTTGAGCACAAAGGCCTGGTAGCCGCGGTCCAAAAACGCAAACGCCACCGGGTCCTGCTCGTGCGGAGCGATATGCGTAAACCCGCCTCCGCCGCAGATGATCACCGCGGGGCGGCGGCCATTGGGCTTGTCGGGCAGCGGCTCGGCACCCAGATACGTAAACGTCGCCGGATAATCCTCGGTCGGCTCCTCGCCCCACAGCGCATGGTTCTCAATAATCATAGGTGCTCCCTCCGTGCGATTCGTGCGCACTCGTTTTTCGCACCTTAGCGTACCCCACTTGAGCCCGCGGCGCAGAAACACCCCCGCAATGAGTTGGCCTTCAACTGATATATCACAAAATCGCTGTTCAGAGGTATCGTTGGACAGCGTAAAATAGGAGCGCTGACCGTGCTGGGAAACACGTACGAAACGTTTCCGGCAAACCACACGCGTGCAACATGCGCGCCTGATACGTTGGAGGCATCTATGGGTCTGCTCGATTCGCTCAAGTCCACGTTCACTTCGTCGGGCGAGGCGTCCGTTCCGCCCGCAGCAAGCTTCGCCACCCGCGAAGGCGTCATCTACGCTCCTGTCAACGGCGTGCTCGTCAATCTGAGTGAGGTTCCCGACGAGACCATCGCCTCGGGCATGCTCGGCCAGGGCTACGGCATCGAGCCCATTACCGGCACCATTTACGCCCCCGCTAACGGCCGTATCGGCGCCACCACCGTCACCAACCACTCCATCGGCATGATCACCGAGGACGGTCTTCGCGTGTTCATCCATGTTGGCCTGGGCACCGTGGAAATGAACGGCAAGGGTTTTGCCCGCTTTGTCGAGATGGGTGACACGGTCAAGGCCGGCCAGCCGCTCATCAGCTTCGATCGCGAGGCCATCAAGGCCGCCGGCCACGAGGACATCGTGACCGTCATCATCTCCGAGCTCGATCGTCTTAAGAGCATCGACCATGTCGGCGAGTCCGGAACGCTTATCGGCGGCAACCCGCTCGTCAAGCTGGGCGACCCGCTGCTGGTAGCCAAGACCAAGTAGCCAGGCCCCGCGCCACACAGCCAAAAGGCAACACGAAAAGCGCCCACGAGCATTTGCCGTGGGCGCTTTTCGTTTGAAAAACCATCCCGCCAATGCCTTATCTGTATAGCCCAAATGAGCCGAGCTGCTAGAATATCGAACTGTATGGATAACTATCATTCAACCGTTATGGGAGGATACGTGAACCGCACCAAAATCGCGCAGCTTTACGCCGATGCCGAGTCGCTTGGCGGCCAGACCGTCACCGTCGCCGGCTGGGTCAAGTCCATCCGCGACATGAAGAACTTTGGCTTTGTTACGCTCAACGACGGCAGCTGCTTCCGCGACCTGCAGGTCGTCATGAACCGCGAGGCACTCGACAACTACGACGAGATCGCCCATCAAAACGTCTCGGCCGCACTCATTTGCACCGGCACCGTCAAGCTGACCCCCGATGCGCCCCAGCCCTTCGAGCTTTCTGCCACCTCCATCGAGGTCGAGGGCGTCAGCGCCCCGGATTACCCGCTGCAGAAGAAGCGCGCAACCGTCGAGTTCCTGCGCACCCAGCAGCACCTGCGCCCGCGCACCAACCTGTTCCGCGCCGTGTTCCGCATCCGTTCTGTCGCGGCTGCCGCCATCCACCGCTTCTTCCAGGAGCAGGGCTTTGTCTACGTCAACACCCCCATCATCACCACGAGTGACTGCGAGGGCGCCGGCGAGATGTTCCGCGTGACCACGCTCGACCCCAAAAATCCGCCCCTCACCGAGTCCGGCGAGGTCGACTGGAGCCAGGACTTCTTTGGCAAGCACGCGAGCCTTACCGTGTCCGGCCAGCTCAATGCCGAGAACTTTGCCATGGCCTTTGGCGACGTGTACACCTTTGGCCCCACCTTCCGCGCCGAAAACTCCAACACCACGCGCCACGCCGCCGAGTTTTGGATGATCGAGCCCGAGATGGCCTTTGCCGACCTGAACGACTACATGGATAACGCCGAGGCCATGCTCAAGTACGTCCTTAAGGACGTTATGGCCACCTGCCCCGACGAGCTCAATATGCTCAACAAGTTTGTGGACAAGGGCCTGATCGAGCGCTTGGACCATGTGGCAAACTCCGACTTTGCCCGCGTTACCTACACCGAGGCTGTCGAAATCCTGGAGCAGGCAGTCGCTGCTGGCCACCAGTTTGATTACCCCGTCAGCTGGGGCATCGACCTGCAGACCGAGCACGAGCGTTTCCTGACCGAGGAGCACTTTAAGCGACCGACCTTCGTAACCGACTACCCGGCCGAGATCAAGGCGTTCTACATGCGCATGAACGAGGACGGCAAGACCGTCGCCGCCGCCGACTGCCTGGTTCCCGGTATCGGCGAGATTATCGGCGGCTCCCAGCGCGAGGAGCGCCTGGATCTGCTCGAGGCCCGCATCAAGGACCTGGGCATGAATCCCGAGCAGTACAAGTACTACCTTGACCTGCGCCGCTACGGTTCCTGCAAGCACGCCGGCTACGGCTTGGGCTTCGAGCGCTTGGTCATGTATCTGACCGGCGTGGGCAACATCCGCGACGTCCTGCCGCACCCGCGCACCGTGGGCAACGCCGACTTCTAATCGCCACAGCGCCACCAAACGCGTTCCAGCGCATCACGCCAGCGCCTCTCGGCAAGCCGAGGGGCGCTTTTTTCAACAGTATCCGTCAAGCTTTTGGCAAGATTTTGGTCAGTTGAGCAGGGCTGTTGAAAACTCGACCCGCCGCTTGCCGACGACTACCGACCGCCCGGAGCGTCCTGCACCCCTGGGAAAGCCCCGCGCCCTAGGCTCCATACCGTCGCCACCCAAAACGGAAAGGACGTGGACGCCATGACCGAAACCGCTGTTGAAACTTACGAGACCACGACGAGGGGCGCCGCCTCGATGGCAGCCTATCGCGCCGTTCGCATCCTGCAACTATTAAGCGAAAACACCGGCGAGGACAAGGCCATGCTTTCCGATGAGTTGATCCGGCGTCTCGCCCATCCCGACGACCCCGCCCGCATGCCCATCTCGGCGGCGCGGCGCAGCATCTACACCGCCATCTCCGCACTTCGCCATGCCGGATACGAAATTGAGTACAAGCGCGGCGTGGGCTATCGACTCTTGACCCGTCCGCTCACCGACGAAGAGATCATCCGGCTCCACGGCATGGTCATGCGCAACCGCTCCACGCCCATCGCCATTCGAAAGAGCATAGCGCAGCACCTGGTCGCCATGGCGAGTGCCGACGTTCGCGGCTACCTCGATGCACCCGAGCCTGCTCCAAGCGCAGGCGACAAATCCACCAAGGCCACACGCACGCCCGTCAAGCGCATCGATGCCTGCGAGCTCATCGAGCAGGCCATCGACCACGGAACCACGGTGAGTTTTGATATTTCGAGTGTCACGGCACGCGGAGAGGTCGAAGTGGCGCGGATGACACTCCGGCCCTTTGCCATCAAGCAACGAGACGGCATCTCGTATTTGCTGGGAACGGTCTATGACGCGCGAGGCGCCGACGACACGCTGCGTACCGTTGAGATCGGCCGCATGAGAAACGTCACCACACGTCTCCTTGACGGCAAGAAGCTCTTCGCCGTCCTGGACGAGGACGATGCCTCCTCCGCCGCATAAGACCCTCCGCCGCCCATTCGACTACCCGTACCGCCCATCCGATTCTGTATTAAAAAACCCGCCAGGCTGTTGTAAAAATGGACATCAGCGCTACTATAGTTCCACTTGCACTTTGTCCCAGTGCAGTGTTTCCAGCCATTTTTATACTGGGGGTAATGATATGAAGGACATCACCATCAGCCGCAGGAGCCTTCTGGTCTCCGCCGGTCTGCTCGCGCTCGCCCCGCTCGCCGGATGCGGCGGCAACTCTGGTTCCGGCTCTGCTGCCGCCGGTTCCGACTACACCATCGGCGTTCTGCAACTCACCGAGCACTCCGCACTCGATGCCGCCAACGACGGCTTTGTCAAGGCCATCAAGGAGAGCGGCCTTAAGGTCAAGATCGACCAGAAGAACGCCCAGAACGACCAGTCCACGTGTAAGTCCATTGCCGACAAGTTTGTGGGCGACAACGTCAACCTGATTTATGCCATCGCCACGCCCGCCGCGCAGGCTGCCGCCGGTGCCACGGCCGATATCCCCATCGTGGGCTGCGCCATCACCGACTACGCCGCCTCCGGCCTGGTCCAGGACAACGACAAGCCCGGCACCAACGTCACGGGCGCCTCCGACCTCACCCCGGTCGCCGAGCAGCTCGAGATGATGCAGAAGGTCCTGCCCGACGTTAAGAAGGTCGGCTTGCTCTACTGCACCGCTGAGTCCAACTCCGACGTCCAGATCAAGGCCGCCAAGAAGGAACTCGACAAGCTGGGCCTCGAGTACACCGATTTCACCGTCTCGAGCTCCAACGAGATTCAGTCCGTCGTCGAGTCCGCCGTGGGCAAGGTCGACGCGCTGTACTCCCCCACCGACAACACGATTGCCGCGGGTGCCTCGCAGGTGGGCCAGATCTGCAAGGAGAATAAGCTCCCCTTCGTGACCGGCGAGGAGGGTATGTGCATGGCCGGCGGCCTGTTCACCCTCTCCATCAACTATAAGGACCTGGGCTACGCCGCGGGCGAGATGGCCGTTAAGATCCTGAAGGGCGAGGCCAAGCCCGAGGATATGCCGATCAAGCACCTCTCGAGCAAGGACCTGGTCGTCGTCAAGAACGACGAGATGGCCGAGGCTCTAGGCATCGACCTTTCCGCTCTGGACGAGTAGCGCCATGCGCGGTAACGCGTCTAGGGCCCGCACGCGCGCCACAGCCGCGTTATTCAATATCTGAGTCCTTGGGGCGAACGCTAAAGACCGGCGTTCGCCCTGCTTGTTTCGGATGAGACAAAACATCCGTCCGCAGCTCTTTTATGCATTGGTACCGCTATTATGGAAAATCACGTGTCCACCCTATCCTAGGAGGTATGAAGCATGCTCATTGCATTGCAGGGCGCCGTTTCGCAGGGCGTCCTCTGGGGCATTATGGTGCTTGGCGTGTTTATCACGTTCCGCCTGCTCGACATCCCCGATATGACCTGCGACGGCAGCTTTGCCCTCGGCGGCTGTGTCTGCGCCGTACTCATCGTCAACAATAACGTCGACCCCTTGCTCGCCGTGCTGGCCGGCATGTGCGCCGGCGCCATCGCGGGCGCCGTCACGGGCATCTTGACCACCGTCTTTGAGATTCCCGCAATCCTCGCCGGAATCCTTACGCAGATCAGTCTGTGGTCCATCAACCTGCGCATCATGGGCAAGTCCAACACGCCCATCCTTGCCAAGGGCACTATCTTCTCATCCGTCAGCAACATGACGGGCCTGCCGCAGTCCACTGTTGCCATTATCCTAGGCATTGTGCTGGCCGTGGCCATCGTCGCCATCCTGTACTGGTTCTTTGGCACCGAGATCGGCTCGGCGCTGCGTGCCACCGGCAACAACGAGTACATGATCCGCGCCCTAGGCGTCAACACCAACTCCACCAAAATGATCGCCCTCGTGCTCTCCAACGCCCTCATTGGCCTTTCGGGTGCGCTCATCTGCCAGAGCCAGAAGTATGCCGACATTGGCATGGGTACCGGCGCCATCGTTATCGGTCTTGCCGCCATCGTCATCGGCGAGGTGCTCGGCCGCCTGCTGCCCGGCGGTCTCACGCAGTTCTCCGTCCGTCTGGCCTCCGCCGTCTTTGGCTCCGTGGTGTACTTCCTCATCCGCGCCATCGTGCTGCAACTGGGCATGGACGCCAACGACATGAAGCTGCTCTCCGCCGTGATCGTCGCCGTGGCCCTGTGCGTGCCCGTGGTTTGGGAGCGCTATAAGCTCCGCAGCTCCTACACGAAGGGAGATGAGGCAGATGCTTAAGCTCTCGCACGTCAAGAAGACCTTTAACAAGGGCACCGTCACCGAGAAGCGCGCGCTCACCGGCGTCGACCTCACCCTCAACGATGGCGACTTTGTAACCGTGATTGGCGGCAACGGCGCCGGCAAGTCCACGCTGCTCAATATGATCGCCGGCGTGTATCCGCTTGATTCGGGTGTTATTGAGCTCGACGGCACCGACATCTCGCGTCTGAGCGAGTCGCAGCGCGCCAAGTACCTGGGCCGTGTGTTCCAGGACCCCATGCGCGGCACCGCAGCCGACATGCAAATTGCCGAAAACCTGGCCCTCGCCAAGCGCCGCGGCCAGCGTCGCGGTCTTTCGTGGGGCGTCACCAAGGCCGAGAAGGACGAGTACGTTAAGCTGCTCAAGCGCCTGGACCTCGGTCTGGACACGCGCCTCAACGCCAAGGTCGGCCTGCTCTCGGGCGGCCAGCGCCAGGCACTCACCCTGCTGATGGCCACGCTCACCAAGCCGCGCCTGTTGCTGCTCGACGAGCACACGGCGGCCCTCGACCCCAAGACGGCCTCTAAGGTGCTCAACCTGACCGAGGAGATTGTCGACGAAAACCATCTGACCACGCTCATGGTTACGCACAACATGAATGACGCTATCCGTCTGGGCAACCGTCTGATCATGATGCACGAGGGCCATGTGATCTACGACGTGGCCGGCGACGAGAAGAAGTCGCTCACCGTAGCCGACCTGCTGCAGAAGTTCGAGGAGGTCTCGGGCGGCGAGCTCGCCAACGACCGCATGCTGCTGAGCTAAACCTACCAAAAAGGGACAGGTTTATTTTGGCAGGTTTTATCTGCGCAAACGTCAAAACCGCCGCAAAGGAACAGATACCTTTGCGACGGTTTTCGCATATCATGTCGATAATCCGATATTCAACCAGACTTTCTGGCTAAGGACTAAGGAAACTGCCATGAAAAGACTCCCCCGCCTTGCGTTAGCCGCCGCGTTGTTTGCCGGCTCGCTCGCAGGCATCCCAAGCCTCGCTTTCGCGGGGAACCTGCCCGCCGCTATTGACGGCTCCGTGGCCGTCATGCACACCAACGATATCCACGGCAGCTACAAGTACAGCTACAACGCAAGCAAGGGCACCGGCACTGTGGGCTTTGACGGACTGGCGGTTCTCTATAGCGCCCAAAGCAGCGCCCCCGATCTTTTGCTCGATGCGGGCGATACCTTCCACGGGCAGTCCTTTGCCACCATGAGCGAGGGCAAGAGCATCGCCGAGCTCATGGACACCTTCTATGCAGACGGCTACGACGCGACCACGCCGGGCAACCACGACTGGAGCTACGGCGCGGACAAGCTCCGCACCATGACCGGCTACAGCCCCACCGGCACGCCCTTCGCCATGCTCTGCGCGAACGCGAAGTCTACGAGCGGCGTATGGAGCTCGAGTATCACCAAGACGCTCGATCGCACCTGGGAGGATAGCGAAGATCACTCCACATTCGACTACAAAATCAAGGTCGGCGTCGTGGGTGCCATGAATGAGTCGCTGGAATCCTCGCTGCGCGCGGACCTGGTCGCGGGTACGTCGTTCTCGAGTGCCGCGAACGCCATCAATGCCGAGGCCAAGCGACTGCGCGAGACGGAGGGCTGCAACGTTGTCGTCTGTATCGCGCACACGCTCAACGCCAAGACCTTTGCTGCAAAGCTCGTTGGGGTCGATGCACTGGTCGCGGGCCACGAGCACATCAACTTAGACGAAAACGTGACGGGGCTGACGGCAAGTCGGTCCGCGTCGTCGAGGCGGGCAGCGCCTTTGCCGAGGTGGGGCTGCTTTCCATTCCGTACAAGTACGACACGAATGGCACCGAGACGACCGACGATGACACGGTGGCGGTATACGCAGGCAAAAGCGACGAGAAGCTCTATACCGCCAAGGACGTAAACGTTCTTTTGACCGACCCCAACAAGGGCTCCACTTATCAGAGCATCCTTGATGAGGTCCACAACAACAAGATCAAGCCGCTCGACGAGGCCTTTGAAAACGAATCGAACAAGGTGCTCGGCACATCCACCACCAACTATTTCTACGGCGAGGACGCCGCAGGCACGCATGGTTGGGAAATGGTGCGCACCACCGATTTCCGCCCCAGCAAGGAGGGCGACACCACCAAGGCCCAGACCATCGGCCATGTGATCTGCGGCTCCTATCTTGACCTGACGGGCGCAGACCTTGCCATCGAGAACGCGGGTGGCATCCGCGGCGGCATCGCTGCAGGCGATGTGACCGCAGGCAACGTCATCGCTATCTCGCCCTACGGCAACACCGTGGAGACCTGGACCATGACCGGTGCGGACTTCCTCGCAGCGCTCGAGCATTCGCTGCAGATCAGCGACGAGTGCAATCACAGTTATGAGCTTCAGCAAGCCTACGTGGCAGCCGGCCATACCGAGCAGGAAGCGCAAGACAAGTACAAGTGGCGCGATGACTCTGGCAGCGTTCTCTCCTTTGGCGGCATCAACGTGACGATTGATTGGACGCAGCCCGAAGGCAAGCGCATTGTGAGTGCCACACTCGTCAAGGACGGCAGCACGCTCGATCCCACCAAGACCTATACCGTCGCCACCAACAACTACATCATTACCAACACGACCGACTTCCCCACCTTCGCACACGCCACCAAGCGCACCGAGTGGGGCACGTGTGAGGCGGCGCTGAGGGCGCTGATTGGGCAAAACGGCTGGGAGAGCAAGATGGCCGGACTCGCCGGCACCATCAGCTTCGGCTCCGCAGCCGTGGACCCCACGCCTACACCGGCCCCGACGCCTAAGCCCTCGCCTAAGACGGACACGACGACCACGAAGGTCATCACCAAGAAGACGACCGGCAAGCTCGCCGCAACGGGAGACCGCACGCTAGCCGTGATTGGCGCATGCCTCATCGGCGGCATCGTCATCATCATTCTCGGCATTATCTGGAAGCGTCGACGCTAAGCTACACCGCCGGGCCTTGCAGCCCCGCCGCATAAACCTTATATCGAGCACAGAAGCCCGTCCGAATTTGATCGGACGGGCTTCTTGGTGGGTATCATGGTTGGATGATCATGAGGAGGTTTCCCTACATGGAATTGTTTGAGCCAATTCTTCATTTCTTTGCACAACGATGGGTCCACAACATCATCTGGGCCGGTATCTTGGCCATCGGCACCGCCGTTGCCGCCAAAATCGCGTCCAAGACCCTGCACCACCTGCTTAACCGCGATGATAACCCGCTCCCAGCATCGAGCATCTTCATCAACATCACACGCGCCGTCATCTGGATGATCGGCGGCAGCTTTATCCTCGACAACTGTTTTGGCATTAATGCAAACGCCCTCGTCGCCGCTCTTGGCGTCGGCGGCATCGCCATCTCGCTCGGCTTTCAGGACACGCTGTCGAACCTTATCGGCGGTATGCAGGTGACCTTCATGGGCATCATCAAGCCCGGCGACAATATCGAGGTCGGCGGCGTGTCGGGCGTGGTCCAAGACATCACCTGGCGCCACACGACCATCGAGGATGCCTGCGGGCAGACCATCATTGTGCCCAACTCCAACATCTCCAAGAACACGCTCGTGCATCTGATGCCCTTTGGGCGCGTGGCCGTGCCCGTTGCCGTAAAGGACACGTCTAAGTGGGCTTCCCTTGACGCGCTGGCAGACGAGCTCACGAGCGCAACCAAAACGGCCGTCTCGCCCATCTCTGGCTTTGACAAGGAGCCCTACGTGCTCTTTAGCGAGATCGGCGACTTTGGCGTCAAGGGCAAAATCATCTTTATCGTCAGCGACGATAGCACCACCTTCACGGCAGCCGACGCCTGCATTCGTGCCATCGCCCCCATCATCGCCTAAACTACCACAAAGGGGACAGGCACCTTTGTGGTAGTTTCGCATCGTGGTACCATGGTTCATATCGTTGTTTAAACGACTAAGGGAGTAGACACCATGGAAGAGGCCTATCGTCAAGCACGCAAGCGCGGCGAGCAGGGACGCCGTCGCGCCATCAGCCAAAGCGAGCACCCGTACCTTACGGACCTCGACAGCTTGGTTGCCCAGCTCCCCTTAGGTCAGCGAGAGAGCGTCGGCCTGCGGGATATTCCGCTCGATATGGTCGTCGGCACGGTTACCAAGGGCCGTCAGTCTGCCTTTTCGTGCAACTTTATGCCCCTGTTGCCATTTAGCACCGAGTTCGCCCGCAAGTGGTCTAACCTCTACGACATCCAGGTAACCGAGGGCTATCGCGACCCCATCATCGTCACCGAGTTCATGCATCGGTTCTATGTCCAGGAAGGCAACAAACGCGTCAGTGTCCTCAAATTCCTAGACGCCCCGACGGTTTCGGCCAAGGTCACCCGTCTCTACCCCGGCAAATGGGATTCCGTCGAAAGCCGCCTGTACGGCGAGTTCTGCGCGTTTTGGCGCGTCTGCCCCCTATACGAGATCGAGTTCTCGCGTGAGGGAAGCTACGAAACGCTCGCCAAGATGCTCGGTCAGAACCTTATCGAAAAATGGCCGCAGAAAAAGGTCGACTACCTGCGCCACACCTTCCTGCTCTTTAAGCGTGCCTACCTTCGCGCAGGCGGCGATCACTTGGACATTACGACCGCCGACGCCATGCTCGTCTACCTCAACGTGTACAACCAGGACCGCCTGCTGGATACGCCGACGGATATCGTCGTAAACCGCCTGTGCAAGATCTGGCGCGAGCTGGTCATTGCCGGCAAAAATGACGAGGACAAGGTCGATCTTGTCGAAGCACCGAGCGTCGACGAGGAGGAGACTCCCGCCAAGTCCACCTCCGGCGTGCTCAACTTCTTTATGGGCAAGACCGTCTACTCGGCGGCCAACCCCCTGCGCATCGCCTTTATCCATGAGTTCCCCTGTGCGACGTCGAGCTGGGACAGCCTGCACGACCAAGGGCGTCAGTATCTCGATGAGCACTTTGGCGGCATCGTGCGCACCGAGGCGTTCGAGGACTGCCACGATCCGGACGTGTTCTACGCCGCTGTGGAAACGGCTGTCAAACATGGAGATAACGTCATCTTCTCAACCTCGCACCGCCTGATGGAATATACGCTCAGGGCTGCCGTTGAGTATCCACAGGTGCGGTTCCTTAACTGCTCTATCGGCCTTCCCCACCAAAGCGTCCGTTCGTACTTTGGCAAGATGTACGAGGCCAAGTTTCTCCTGGGCGCCCTTGCCGCCAGCATGGCGGACAACCACCGCATCGGTTACCACGCGTCGGTCTTCGCCTCGGGCGCACTCAGCGAGATCAACGCCTTTGCGATTGGCGCCTCGCTGCTCGACCCCCGCGCGCAAATTATCCTGACCTGGGGCGATGTGCCCGCCGGAGGCCTTGCCGAGGCCATGTGCCGCGAAGGCGTGAGCGTCATGACCGGCGCTGACATGTCAAAGTCGCTCGTAGACCCTACGGCCTACGGACTCCACCGCCTGGTCGATGGCAAGGTCGTCGGCATCGCCATGC
>CALBOJ010000009.1 GCA_937896835.1 uncultured Collinsella sp. | reverse complement strand
GTCACACCACCATGGACACCGAGGACGACGTCTTTGAGCACAAGGTCAACACCATTACGCTGGCGCCGGGCGCTACCGACACCCGTTCCTTTAGCGTCACCCTGTTCTAGATGTGACAGCTAGCCTCCCCGCCATCCCCAGCAGGGAGGCTTTTTGGTAGGTAGTCGTTGGGGACGTTCGTTAAACTTTTGCGTACGCCCCATCGGTTCCGCCGCTGCGCTATCCTGTTCTGTTGTCAGCAAAGCAAAACAGGAAGGCATCAGATGCAACCTCGACTACAGCGCGACGCGCATCCACAGCCGGTATGCAGCCGTCGCATCTTTTTGGGTAGCGCTCTCGCTGCGAGCGCTTCTGTCGTCGCCGGCGCACTTGCCGGCTGCCAGCGTCCCTCCACGCTGGAAGTAGTTCAGCCCACGACGGGCGGCGGTCGCGATGACCTGTCCGATTCCGTTATCGGCAAGGATAAGATCCGCATCGGCATGGAGGCGGCCTACGCCCCGTACAACTGGCAGGTTTCCGAGGCCAGCGAGTTCACGATCCCCATCGACAACGTGCAGGGCGCCTATGCCGATGGCTACGACGTGCAGATCGCCAAGATCGTCTGCAAGGCTCTCGGCGGCGAGCCCGTTGCCGTCAAGCAGAGCTTCTCGGGCCTTATCGACTCGCTCAACAACGGCCAGATTGACCTCATCATCGCCGGCATGAGCGCCACGCCCGAGCGCGAGGAGTCCGTCGGCTTTTCCGACCCGTACTTCATTGGCTACTTTGGCCTGTTCGTAAAAGAGGGCTCGCCCTACCAAAACGCCACCAAGCTCAGCGACTTCAGCGGTGCCACGGTGCTCGGCCAAAAGGACACCATGCTCGATACCGTCATCGACGAGATTCCGGGCGTTGTGCACAAGAACCCGGTCGACTCCGTCCCCACGGTGTTTTCGAATCTGCTGCAGGGCACGTGCGACGCCGTGACCTACAACACCGAGAACGAGAAGGGCTATATGGCCCAAAACCCGGGCATTGTCCCCATTCATTTTGCCGAGGGCGAGGGCTTTAAGCAGGAGGTTACGACAAACGTCGGCTGCCGCAAGGGCTCGGACAAGCTGCTCAAGCTCATCGACAAAACGCTCAAGGGCGTCAGCCAAGAGGAGCGCGACCAAATGTGGGACGCGTGCCTCGACCGTCAGCCGGCAT
>CALBOJ010000008.1 GCA_937896835.1 uncultured Collinsella sp. | reverse complement strand
CTTGAAAAGTGCGAACATAAAAACAGTTTCATCAATATTCTCCTTTATATATAAAATCTAATTTGTTGAACTAAGCCGTGTATACCATACTCTCCAATGAAAGAACGCCCTGATATAGCGAAATATTGCCGTTTTCCTGCATACGTGCGTACGCACTCCACAGGAATTCTAAGGGGCCTGCCCCCTTAGCACACGGACTTTGGAACAAAGTCTAGTGTGCTACGCCTTGCCAGAGGTGTACTGGCTCCCGGTACGCACGTACGCAGCAATTGCCATCAATGCGTCATATGGGTGGCGATCAAGTTCGCACAAACCGACCTTGATCCCGAAAAACAAAAGGTAGGATACCATAACCACGATGATATCCTGCCTTTTGTTCGTTCCTGTTTACCGTTCCGAGTAGTCCTTCCGCAGAATTTCCGATAAACAAAAAACGTACCCGAACCCTTTCTCGTAAAGAATCGGGTTCGAGTACGAACTGAATACTGGAGCAATATAAAACCACCACAAAGGTGCCTGTCCCCTTTGTGGCGGTTTTGGCCTAGAGCTAAAGCGTGTGGCCGTAGGCGTTGGCGGCCTTGATGGCGGCGGCGAACTTTTCGTCGGTGAAAGGCTCGGGATTGCCTTCCTTCCACTCGTTGGTGGCGTGTGCGAACTCGCACAGGGCAAGGATATCGGCCTCGGAAAGGCCGACCTGCTCAAGCGTCACGGGCAGCCCCATCTGCTTGTTAAAGGCGGCGTAGCGCTCAAGGTTCTCGGTATCGCCCGTATAGGCAAACAGCACGAGCACGCCCAGGTTCACGACCTCGCCGTGCAGGTAGGAGCCCTCGCGCGGGATGCTGCACGTGGCGTTGTAGAACGCATGCGCCACGCTCGAGTTGTAGTAGTAATCGTTTTGGTTGGTCAGGTTCGAGACATAGCCCGTGTTGACCACGATGTCGAGCGCGATCTGCTTGACGGCCTCGCTCGACAGGTCCTGGCGCACGTCCTCTAGACCCTGCACGCCATAGGTAAACAGCGGCTCGGAGCAGGTGTGGGCGAGTGCCAGGCCAAGTCCGGCGGTGTGCTCCAGGTTGCCGGCGCTCGTGGCGTACTCGACCTCGGGCTGCTTGGACAGGGCATCGCCCACGCCCGCCCAGAAGTACTCCGCCGGAGCCTCGGCGATGATCTTGGGGTTGATGAAGATGTGCGCGGGGCGGTTTGGGTACGAATAGCCCTCGAGCGAGCCGTCGTCGTTGTAGACAACGGCAATGGCGGTCGCGGCCGAGCAGTTGGAGCAGATCGTCGGTACCGTAAAGACGATCTTCTTGAGCTCGATGGCCGCTGTCTTGACGGTGTCGAGCGCCTTGCCGCCGCCGCATGCGATAAGAACGTCGGCTTCTTGGCAGGCAGGGGAGTTCACAACCTTGGCGATATTGGCACGCGTGCTGTTGGTGCCGTAGACGCGCGTCTCCAGAATCTCGACGTCGGTGCCCTCCAGCGCCGCTTCGATACCGGGAAGCGCCGCTGCCAGTGCTCGTTTACCACCGATAATCGCGACCTTGGTCGCTCCGTACTCGTCCAGTGCGCCGGGCAGCTCGTCAAAGCAGTCCTCGCCGACGGTGTAGTCGCTCATTCCAATCGTGCGCATAGCAGCCTTCTTTCGTTAGATAAAGTGCTTTCAGGTATTTTGCTCCAAGTGAGTGCTTGCGATCGCGAGAAGTTTCTAAAGTATGAAACCGATGTTGAGGGTTTTTCGCCGGCGTTGACCGTGTTACCATACAGCGCATAAGCGTTGATGGGGACGAGTAGTCGGCCGTCCGCATGCCACAGAGAGCGGGGAGCGCTGAGAACCCGTGCATGCGACCGATGAAAATCACCCCGGAGCTGCGGTCCCAACGGACGTGCCGCGCAGGTTCGTCTTAGTAGACATCGCCGAGATGGTCGTCGATACAGACCAGCCGAGTAACGGATGCGAGCGCGCGAATACGCGGGCGAGGGCATCTAAGCTGGGTGGTTAAGCGAAGAGCTTTTGCGGGCGTGCAGCCCGTTTGTGGCGCTTCGTCCCAGCTTGTAGGGACGGGCGCTTTTTTGGTGCCCAGAGGGCGTGCGCGCCCATGACAAGAAAGGGGTACCGTGGCAAACGAGTACAAGCAGACGATGAATCTGCCTAAAACCGGATTTCCCATGCGTGCCGGTCTTTCCAAGTCCGAGCCCAAGCGACTCAAGGACTGGCAGGACAACAAGGTCTACGAGCAGGTTCTGAAGAAGAACGAGGGTCACAAGAAGTTCGTGCTGCACGACGGTCCTCCGTACGCCAACGGCCCGATCCACATCGGCCATGCCATGAACAAGATCTCCAAGGACATGATCAACCGTTACTGGATGATGCAGGGCTATGAGGTTCCCTATGTTCCCGGTTGGGACTGCCACGGTCAGCCGATTGAGCACAAGGTCGAGGAGAAGCTCGGCACCGAGAAGTTCAACCAGACCTCCACGGCCAAGATCCGTGAGCTCTGCAACAAGTTCGCTGTCGAGAACATCGAGCTGCAGAAGGCCGGCTTCCGTCGTCTGGGCGTGCTCGGCGACTGGGACAACCCCTATTTGACGCTCTATCACCAGCATGACGCCGCCGACATCGAGGTCTTTAAGGCCATGTTCGATAAGGGCATGATCTATCGCGGCCACAAGCCGGTTCACTGGTGCAAGCACTGCCACACCGCGCTGGCCGAGGCCGAGATTGAGTACTCCGACGAGACGAGCCCGTCCATCTTCGTGCGCTTTGAGATGACTTCCAAGCCCGCCGGCCTCGAGGACTTCGACGGCCCGGTCGACTTCATCATCTGGACGACCACGCCGTGGACCATCCCGTCCGACCAGGCCGTTTCCCTCAAGCCCGGTGCCGCCTACGTCGCCGTTGAACACGAGGGCCGTGCCGAGGTCATGCTCGAAGACCTGGCTCCCAAGTGCTGCGAGGAGTTTGGCTGGGAGTATACCCCGGTCATGGTCGACGGCAAGCCCTACGTGGTTCCTGCCGAGACCTTCCACCACATCCACTACAAGCAGCCGATCTTTGACGGCGTTGAGGGCGTGGCGCTGCTGGCCGATTACGTCGGTGTCGATGACGGTACCGGTATCGTCCACAACTCGCCTGGCCACGGCGTCGACGACTACTTTGCCTGCCTCAAGGAGGGCATCACCGACATCTGCATGCCGGTCGATGACGACGGCAAGTTCTACACCGGCGAGGAGTTTGGCACCGGCGGCCCCTTTAGCGGCATGGATACCGATGAGGCCAACCCGCACATCATCGAGTTCCTGCGCGAGCGCGGCACCCTGGTCCTCGAGAAGAAGATCACGCACAGCTATCCGCACTGCTGGCGCTGCAAGCACCCGGTGCTCTTCCGTGCTACCGACCAGTGGTTCGTCTCGATGGACAAGACCGGTTTGCGCGAGCAGGCTGGCAAGGAGGTCCGTGAGAACGTCAAGTGGTATCCGGCTCACGCCGCCAACCGCATCGGCGCCATGGTCGAGCAGCGTCCCGACTGGTGCATCAGCCGTCAGCGCAACTGGGGCGTGCCTATCCCCAGTTACACATGCGCCGACTGCGGCGAGAAGGTCATGAACGACGCCACGCTCGACGCCGTCATCAAGCTCTTCCACGAGAAGGGCTCCGACGCCTGGTTCACCGACGCTCCCGAGAGCTACCTGGGCGAGGCCTGCGTCTGCCCCAAGTGCGGCGGCCATCACCTCAAGGCCGATAAGGACATCCTCGACGTGTGGTGGGACTCCGGCGTCTCTTGGAAGGCCGTCTGCGAGTATCGCCCCGAGCTGGAGTATCCGGCGGACGTGTACCTCGAGGGCTCCGACCAGCACCGCGGTTGGTTCCAGAGCTCGCTGCTCACCTCGGTGGGCGCCAACGGCCACGCTCCGTACAAGGCGGTCGTCTCGCAGGGTTTCACCCTCGACGGCCAGGGCCGTAAGATGTCTAAGTCACTCGGCAACGTCATCGACCCCAACAAGGTCTGTGACGAGATGGGTGCCGACATCATCCGTCTGTGGGTCGCCTCCGTCGATACCAGCTCCGACGTCTCCATCGACCACGAGATTCTCGCTCGTACGTCCGATGCCTACCGTCGTTTCCGCAACACGCTGCGCTTCCTGCTCTCCGAGCTCGAGGGTCAGTTTGTGCCCGAGACCGACGGCGTCGCCTTTGCCGACCTGCTGCCGCTCGACAAGCTCATGGTTGCCCGTCTGACCCAGGTCCAGGCCGAGGTCGACGACGCTTACTCTTGCTACGAGTTCCCGCGCGCTTACCGTGCGCTATACGACTTCGTGGTTACCGAGCTTTCCAACGTGTACCTCGACGCCCTGAAGGATCGTCTGTACTGCGACAAGCCCGGTTCGCTCGAGCGCCGCAGCGCCCAGACCGTGCTTGCCGAGCTCTTCTCGATGCTCATGCGCGACCTGCAGCCGATCCTGTCCTACACGGTCGACGAGGCCATGGCCTATGCACCCGCCGGCTGCGTCGATCACCAGAAGTACGCCGCGCTGCTCGATTGGTACAAGTCGCCCATCACGGTCGACGAGGCCAATGAGTTTGAGGGCGTGCTCGAGGCTTCTCTTGAGCTCCGTAGCGCCGTGACCAAGGCTCTTGAGGATGCCCGCTCCGCCGGCACCTTCACCAAGAGCCAGCAGGTCCGCGTCAAGGCGGTCGTTCCCGCTGAGATGTACGCGCTGCTGACCGGTGATAAGGCCGTCGACCTGGCCGAGTTCTACATCGTCTCCGATGTTGAACTGACCCAGGGCGAGGAGCTTTCCGTTGCCATCGAGGCTGCCGAGGGCGAGTGCTGCGACCGTTGCTGGAACTACCGCACCACCGTCGGCGAGTACAACGGTCACGCTCACATCTGCGAGAGGTGTGCGAATGCCCTTTAGGTTCCGCCGTTCTACCGAACGGCGGACCTGCCGACGCTGTGCGGGCCGCATTTGGACAATCTTACGTTCAATTTCAAGGGCGCGACCGAAAGGTCAGCGCCCTTTCATTTCACGTCACCTTGTCTCAAATGCGACCCGCTCGCTCATTTATGCTCTACCTGCGGTGTTTCCGTTCTTGGGAGATTTGTCGCTTCTTGCCTGCGTCAATGTATGATTATCTACTGCGTTAAACGTAATTCGATGTTCTTGAGGGTAGGGGATTTCTTTGAGTCGTACTGGGGATATGACGCCGCCTTTGCGTTGGCGCTTGAGCGTTGCCGGTGGGGTGGCGCTCGTTGTGCTGGTTGTTGACCAGCTAACCAAGCTTGCGGTTCGCGCCGTGGGCGACGCTTTGCATGTGACCGTCATCCCCGGTGTCGTCGACTTTATGTTTGTCCGCAATATCGGTGCTGCCTTTAGCATGGGCGAGGGACATGGCCTCGCGTTTGCCGTGCTGGCGTTTGTCGTTATCGTTGCGATCGCGGTGTACTTGCTTCGCGCGCCCCAGCTTGCTCGCTTTGAGGTTGTGGGCATGGCTATGGTCGTGGGCGGCGCCATTGGCAATGCGATCGACCGTCTGGCTTTTGGCTTTGTGACCGATTTTATTGCCACCACCTTCATCGACTTCCCCGTCTTCAATGTGGCCGATGTCGGCATTACGGTCGGTGTGGTGCTTGCCCTCATCGGCTACATGTTCTTAAGTCCCGCCGCTCGCGAGGTCGATGCTACCGCCGAGCTCAACGCCCGTGACGAGGCCCGCGCTAAGCGCAAGGCCCAGCAGCGTGGGGAGCGTGCCCGCAAGATTCGCGAAAGGAGCGAGCGCTAATGGCCGACATCCATATCCTTGTTGCCGACGATGCCGCTGGTCAGCGTCTTGACGCCTATCTGGGCGCTAATGACGGCTGCCCTACGCGCTCTGCCTGCGCGCATCTGATCGAGGGCGGTGCCGTTGCCGTCAACGGCGAGACATGCCTGTCAAAAAAGTATGCCGTGCGCTCCGGCGACCGTATTTCGGTCGATTTGCCCGAGCCGCACGATCCCACCGATGTGATTCCCGAGGCCATTCCCCTCGATATCCGCTACGAGGACGACTACCTCATCGTGCTCTCCAAGCAGCGCGGTCTGGTGTGCCATCCCGCCCATGGCCACGAGAGCGGCACCCTTGCGAACGCCTTGGTCTATCACTGTGGCATTGACCATCTGGGCACTGTGCAGGGCGAGGACCGCCCCGGCATCGTGCATCGCCTGGATCGTGACACCTCGGGCCTTATGCTCGCGGCAAAAGACGACGACACCCAGCGCGCGCTCCAGAATCTCATCCGCACGCGCACGCTCGACCGCCGCTACATTACGCTCGTCCACGGCCACATTGCCATGGACGAGGGCACCATTAACACCGGCATTGCCCGTTCTACGCGCGACCGTGTCAAGATGGCGGTTTCGGACGATCCTTTCGCGCGCCAGGCCATTACGACCTTTAGGGTCCTCGAGCGCTTCGATTCCACGCGTTTTGACGATGGCTATACGCTCGTCGAGTGCCACCTGTTTACGGGTCGCACGCATCAGATTCGCGTGCACATGCGCCATATCAACCACGCCTGCGTGGGCGATCCGCTCTACGGTAAGTGCGATGTGCGTGCCGACCAGGGTTTGACCAGGCAATTCCTCCATTCCTGGCGTGTGGCGTTCGATCATCCCGTGACGGGGGAGCGCATTGAGTGCCGTGATGAGCTGCCGTGGGATCTCGCCGCCGTTCTGGATGACCTAGCCCCGCGCTCGCTCGGCCGCACTGCCGCCGGCGACGAAATCGTTCCGCAGCTCGGTCTGCTCGAACCCTAACCAGTATTAGGTGGTTTCTTGAACTCGGTTAGCCTACGGTAAGATATACGGTTGTTTACGTAACGCGTTCTCGGGAGCCTGCATGCTCGCCTTTTTACAAACTAACACGCCCATCGTGATCTTTAATCAGATTGTGGTTACGCTACTCACGGTCTGCTTTCTGTACCAGGTGGTCTTCTTTGTCATTGGCGCTCTTCGTGGCGAGGTCGCGCCTCCCAAGGCCAAAAAACTCCACCGCTATGCCTTCTTTATCGCGGCGCATAACGAGGAGGCCGTGATCGCCAACCTCGTTCGCTCCATCAAGGACCAGGATTATCCGTCCGAGCTTATCGAGGTCTTCGTGGTCGCCGATGCCTGCACCGATAATACGGCGCAGCTCGCGCGCGAGGCAGGCGCCATCGTTTATGAGCGCAACGACCTGGCCCGCAAGGGTAAGAGCTGGGTCATGGACTTTGGTTTCGATCGCATTCTCAACGAGTATCCCGACACGTTTGAGGGCTACTTTATCTTCGATGCCGACAACGTTATCTCCCGCGATTACGTCTCCAAGATGAATGATGCCTTTGACCAGGGCTTCCATGTGGTTACGAGCTATCGTAACTCCAAGAACTTCGGCAGCTCGTGGATTTCGTCTGCCAACGCCACCTGGTATCTGCGTGAGGCCCGCTTCCTCAACAACGCGCGCAACATCTGTAAGACGTCTTGTGCCGTCTCTGGTTCGGGCTACCTCATCTCCGCCAGCGTAATTGAGGGCATGCACGGCTGGCAGTTCCATACGCTGACCGAGGACATCCAGTTCACTACGTTCTGTGCCATTCACGGCATTCGCATCGGTTATGCGCCGGCGGAGTTCTTTGACGAACAGCCCGTGACGTTTAAGGCGTCCTGGAAACAGCGCATGCGCTGGACCAAGGGCTTCTACCAGGTGTTCTTTACCTACGGTAAGCACCTGGTCAAATCGACCTTCCGCTATCATCGCTTTGCCGCCTACGACATGTTTATGACCATCGCTCCGGGCATGCTTCTGTCCCTGATTTCCATGCTCGCCAACGCGACGTTCCTCATCGTGGGTGGACTCTCGCACGGCTTCTTGGCTACCGAAGTCGAGATGCAGGCTTGTGCCGCCTCGCTTATCATGACGTTCGTGATGATGTACCAGACCTTCTTTATCCTGGCGCTGCTCACGACCATCTTTGAGTACAAGCACATTCATTGCGCTCAAAAGTGGCGCCTGGTGACCAACCTGTTTACCTTCCCGATCTTTATGTTCAGCTATATCCCCATCACGGTTGCCGCGCTGTTCCTGAAGGTCGACTGGGTTCCTACCCAGCATGCCGTAAACGTTACCCTCGACGAGGTCATGCAAGGCGCCAAATAAACACAACCAAAACCACCACAAAGGGACAGACGCCTTTGTGGTGGTTTTTGCTTTTGAGCAGCTGCTCATGGAGGTGCACGATGTTCTACATCCCATTTTGGATCTGCGTCTTTGCCGGTGCGGTGGTTGATGCCCGTGAGCGGCGGTTTCCCAATGAGCTTGCTGGCGCGTGCGCCGTGGCGGCGTTTGCGGGCGTTTGGCTCGACCTCGGTTTGAACACAACGCTTGACCACGCAGGTCTTGCCGTCATCGTGTATCTTGCCCTCGTTCTGACTGAGTCCCTCTGGCGTCGTCTTCGCCAAATCCCGGGCATCGGCATGGGAGATGCCAAGGCACTCTTCGCGCTTTGCACGCTCGACCCTCTGGGTGGCATCGTGGCATTTGCCGCCGCGCTCCTGGTCCTTGCCTTCTCCTGCCTCATCACAAAATCGCGCTCCCTGCCATTGCTCCCGTTTTTGGTGCCGATTTTTGCCATAATCGAGGTCGTGGGCTGCACATTGTAACCGATTGCGCATCCTTCTTAAGGAGCATGCCATGGCAACTAATCAAGAATCGGCCGTCATTAAGGCGCGCATGGACCGTATTCCCTCGGCGTTGTCGCCCGAACTTTTCGAGCGCATTGCCACCGATCGTGCTTCGGGCTATGTTAACCCGTATCGTTGCAACGACGATCAGGTCATTCGTCGTATTGATCGCGCCGCCGACAAAGGCACGCTTATGCGTCCGGCGTTTATGCGCGATACCGAAAAGATACTTCATCTTCCGGCGTACACCCGTTATGCAGGCAAAACGCAGGTCTTTAGCTTCCGTAGCAATGACGATCTGTCACGCCGCGGTTTGCACGTGCAGCTTGTCTCCCGCATTGCGCGCGATATCGGTCGCGCCCTGGGGCTCAATTGCGATCTGATCGAGGCGATTGGCCTGGGCCACGACTTGGGACACACGCCTTTCGGCCATGCCGGCGAGCGCTTCCTCAACGATATCTATCATGAGCGTACGGGGCGTTATTTTTTCCATAACGTGCAGTCGGTCCGCGTGCTCGACGCGCTGTACGGCCGCAACGTGTCACTCCAGACGCTCGACGGCGTGCTATGCCATAACGGCGAGTACGAGCAGCGCGTGTTTGAATTGTCGGATATGGGCTCCTTTGACCAGTTCGATCAGGCGGTCGAGGACTGCATCGCCATGGGCTATGGCGCCATTGGGCACCTGCGTCCCATGACGCTCGAGGGCTGCGTCGTTCGCATCTCGGATATTCTTGCCTACGTCGGTCGTGACCGTCAGGATGCGATCGCGGCGGGTCTGCTTTCGCCCGACGCTTTTGACGATGGTCGGGGCGGCGCCTATAACAGCTGGATCCTCACGCACGCTTCCATCGATATCGTTGAGCATAGCTATGGTAAGCCGCGCATCGAGATGAGCGAGGACCTGTTTGAGGAAATTCGCCGAGCCAAGCGCGAGAACTACGAGAAGATCTATAGCAAGGGCGGTATCGAAGGCGACTCCGAAGCGGAACTGCGCGAGGCCTTCGAAAAGCTCTACGACCGTTGCCTGCAGGATATAAACGAGGGTGACGAGTCCTCCTACATCTTTAAGCACCACATTTCGCGTATTGAGCAGCAGCTTTCCTATTATGGCCGCATCTATGCTTGGCAGGACGACAAGGATCAAGCGGTGGCGGATTACATTGCGAGCATGACGGACGGCTATTTCTGCGAGCTGACGAGCAAGCTATTCCCTGGTCTGGAGTTTCCGCACCGCACCTATATTAACGAACGGTAGTTCGTATTTATTCGGTATACTGTTTGTGGAAAACGTTTTTGATTGATGCACGGGATGGCTATGGACGACCTTTTTTCTGCTTCGACGCGCGAGCGTTCCTTTCAGAATGCGCCGCTTGCGGTGCGCATGCGCCCCAATTCGCTCGACGATTATGTGGGCCAGCAAAAGGCCGTCGGTAAGGGCTCATGGTTGCGTGCCGCGATCGAGCACGACGTGCTTTCGAGCGTGATTCTGTACGGGCCGGCCGGTACGGGTAAGACGACGCTGGCCCACATTATCGCCAACCATACTAAGAGCGAGTTTGTCGAGGTCAGCGCCGTGACGGGCACCGTAAAGGACTTGCGCCGCGTGATCGATGAGGCCAAGACGCGCCTGAATACGTACGACCGCCGCACCATTCTATTCATCGATGAGATTCACCGCTTCTCTAAGTCGCAGCAGGATGCCCTGCTGCATGCAGTTGAGAACCGTACCGTCATTATGATTGGCGCTACGACGGAGAATCCGTACTTCGAGGTCAACTCGGCGCTGCTCTCACGTGGTCGAGTCGTGGAGCTTGAGCATTTAAAGGACGAGGATATCGCCATGCTTATCGAGCGTGCGCTCGAGGCGCCTCAGGGCCTGAACGGCAAATTCTCGGCCGATGATGATACGGTCAAGACCATTTGCACGCTGGCAGCGGGTGATGCACGCTCGGCCCTGACGACGCTTGAGTTGGCGAGCGAGATTGCCGTCACGCGTCCCGATACCGAGGGGACGCCGGCTCCGGCGGCGGGGGAGCGGTATCCCATCACGGTCGACGATGTGAAGATCGCCAATCCGCGCCGTGGGTTTTCGTATGACAAAAACGGTGACATGCACTACGACATTATCAGTGCGTTCATTAAGTCCATGCGCGGCAGCGACCCCGATGCTACCATTTATTGGCTCGCGCGCATGATCGATGCAGGGGAGGATCCCAAGTTTATTGCACGCCGTATTATGATTCAGGCTTCTGAGGATGTTGGCAACGCCGATCCGCAGGCGCTTTTGGTGGCGCATGCCGCGTTTAAGTCTGCCGAGGTCATTGGCTATCCCGAGTGCCGCATTAACCTGGCTCAGGCTGCACTCTATGTGTGCTTGGCGCCTAAATCCAACGCGTGTGAGGCTTCAATCGATGCGGCGCTGGCCGATATCCATTCTAGTGGGCTTCGTGAGGTGCCGAGCTATCTGCGCGATCGTCATCGTCCGGGCAGCGACGAATACGGTGTGTATAAGTATCCGCATGACTATCCCGAAGGCTGGGTCGAGCAGCGCTATTTGCCCGAGGGGCTGGAGCGCGGCGCCTTCTGGCATCCTGCCGGCCGCGGTTGGGAAGAGTGGCGTGTTGAGCAAAGCGAACGCGACCGTAGCGGTAATGCTCCGAAGTAACTGCTGATTATTTTGTCCCAGGATCTCACGCTTGGCATGTTCGGTCCCCTTTGGGGTACCATGAACAGCGTCTGTATTTCGATTCCTTTGGGAGGCTTGTATGAGTCCCATTCAAATCGCCCTGCTGTTGCTCGCCGTTGCCGGCGTGTGGGCTGTTGTCGAGCTCGCGCTCACGCTGCGCAAGACCCGCACCGTCGTTGATTCGCTCGACAAGACGGTGAGTGACCTTAACAATACGCTCGCCGAGGCACAGCCTGTGGTGGCAAAGCTCGACGGCGCTGTCGATGAGCTCACCCCCGCGCTGGCACAGGTTGAGCCGCTCCTCAAGTCGAGCAAGACTGCCGTTGATGCTCTGACGTCTAACCTCGTTGAGGTTGAGGCGGTCGTTCGCGACATCTCCGAGGTCACGGGCAGCGTGGCTGAGGCCAGCAATGCCGTATCGAGCGTGACTGATTCTGCTGCTGGCGCCGTGCAGAAGCTCTTCAATAAGGTGAAGGCTCCTGCAGCCGACGCCGATCGCAAGCTCGCCGCTGCCGCCGCCGAGGCCGAGCAGCCTACTGAGCGCGTTCTGATTGGCGATGACGATGCCGCTGCTGACGACGATGATGTTCAGAAGCCCGCTGCTAAGCCTGCTCAGTATTACACTTATACGCCTGCCGAGACCTCCGAGGAGTCCTGCGATGAGTAGCGAAGCAACCTGCCCCATTACGCTGAGCGTTGCCGGTGATCCGCGTCTCGCGCGCTTGGTGCGCATGACGGCCGCCAACGTCGGCGCCCTGTGCTCTATGTCCGTTGATCGCATCGAGGACATTCGTATGGCTGCCGAAGAAGCCTTCATCTTTGGCTGCACGGCTGTTGATTCCGACGATATCTCGATCAAATTCGATGTCGACGAATCGCATGTGGGCATGACCTTTACCTTTGGCGACCAGGCGACTGTCGATGAGGATGACCAGGCTGCCGTGTATGCCGAGCTCATTTTGGCGAGCGTGTGTGACTCTTACGAAAAGACTACAGCGCCCCTAACGCTTTCCCTCGACCTCAAGGCGGATATCTAATATGACCGAACGCTCCCGGAGCGGCAAGACCGCTTGGGACAAGGAGAAAACCCGCGAGCTGTTTCGTCGTTATAAGGAGACCGGTGATCCGGATGCTCGCGAGCAGCTCGTCATGTCCCATATGAACCTGGTAAGGTTTCTTGCCAACAAATTCAAGAACCGCGGCGAGCCGCTCGATGACCTTTTGCAGGTCGGGTACTTGGGCTTGCTCAAGGCTATCGATCGCTTTGATCCCGAGCGCGGACTCGAGTTCACGACGTTTGCCACGCCCACCATCTTGGGCGAGATTAAGCGCCACTTCCGCGACAAGGGCTGGAGTGTGCGCGTGCCGCGTCGTCTGCAGGAGCTCTCTGCCAAGGTTAACCAGGCTACCGACAAGCTTACCAACGAGCTTCAGCGTTCGCCCAAGGTTGAGGAAATCGCCGATTACCTTGGCGTGACCGTCGACGAGGTGCTCGAAGCCATGGAATCGTCCTCGGCCTACACCTCGGTGCCCATCGAGGCTCCCGGCGCGTCCGACTCCGACGATGCTCCCTCGATTCTCGATCGCTATGCCGACGACGACAACGAGCTCGACTTTACCGATGACCGCCTGGTAATCGAGGAAGCCATCCGCGATTTCTCGCCGCGCGAGCGTGAGGTGATCGAGCTACGCTTTGTGAAGGGCATGACCCAGATCGAGATCGCCAAGAAGCTGGGCATTTCGCAGGTGCAGGTCTCGCGCCTACTGCGCCGCACCCTCAAGAAGATTCAAGACAAGATTGACCCTGACGGAGTAATGGTTCGTTCATGAGTGAGCACCCCCAACAAACCGACCGCACGCTGCGCGATACCCGCATTCTGACGCTTCGCATTTGGGCTGTCGTCGGTTGCATCGTCATCGCCGCCGTCATCTTTAACCTTATGGGCATCCTGGCACCGGTTATTGAGTTTCTTGCCGTCGGCTCCATCATTGCTTTTGTGATGTCCCCGATCACCAACTGGCTCGAGCACCATGGCGTGAATCGCGGCATCGGTTCGCTTATCGCGCTTATTGTGGTCGTTGCTGTGCTCGTCGGTGTCGTTTGCATCTTGTCGCCGATTCTCTTTGGTCAGATCATGGAAGTCCTGAGCCGCCTGCCCGAGCAGCTTCGTGTTGCGGGTGGCGACCTCAACGAGATGATCTCGCATGCCAAGACGCTCAACAACACGCCGCTCAAGGAGTATCTGGACGATAATCTTTCGTCGCTGGTTGCCGTGGCATCGAAGTATGTGTCTCAGATCGCTGCCGAGCTTGGCCGCGGTGTGTTCCCGCTCATCACCAATACAGCCTCGCAGTTGTTCGTGATCTTCCTTGGTCTGGTGCTTGCGTACTGGATGGCCTGCGACTACCCTCGCATGCACCACGAGATTTGCACCATCATCGGTCAGGAGAAGGAGACCTCGTACCGCTTTATGGTCGCCATCCTTTCTCGCTCTGTCGGCGGCTACATGCGCGGTATGGTCGTGACGTCCATCTGCGGTGGTTTCCTCGCCTTTATCGGTTTTATGATCATCGGCCATCCGTATGCGGCGCTCATGGCCATCTTTACCGGCATCATGCATTTGGTTCCGGTCGTCGGTCCCTGGGTGAGCGCAGCAATCGCCACAGTGCTCGGTTTCATGTTCAGCCCCATGTTGGCGTTATGGACGCTCATCGTGACGATGGTCGCTCAAAACGTCACCGATAACGTAATTTCGCCTAAGGTCATGCAGAGCTCGGTGCAGGTGCATCCCATCATGAGCCTCACGGCGCTCGTTATTGGCTCGGCACTCATGGGTCCTATTGGCATGATCATTGCCATTCCGCTGTGCGCAGCCCTCAAGGGCATTTTCGTCTACTACTTTGAGAACGAGACCGGCCGCCAGCTTGTGGCCTATGACGGCGCCGTGTTTAAGGGCACGCCGTACCGCGATGCCGATGGCAACCCGGTCGCCGCCTATGACGCGCTCGGGGACGATACGTTCATCTATGAGTCCGAGCTCATCGGCAACGAGACCGCGCCCGAGGCCAAGGCTATGCCCAAGCCCGAGCTCGATAATCCCTGGATCAAGCTCTCGGGTCTTCAGCCCGATGCCACGGGTTTCTTCAAGAATCCCTTCGCCAAGGATGACGATTCCAACTCTGATGACGATACCAAAACCGGCATCGACGGGTCCATGGACGATTCGGATTCTAAATAGGCCCCATTAACGTTTCTTGAAGTTGTAAATGACAAGAAACGCGAGCAAAGCGATTGATAAGGGACCGGCAACATAGAAAAAGAGAATGTCAATTGCGCGTAAAGTGTAATAAGCCTTATCGCCGGACATTACTGCATACAACACGTAGCCAAATGCTGGTTGGTTTGCGTACCAGCAGGAGAAAGCCAATAGCGTTAAAAGTGCCGCTAACAGAAGTGCATTGAGGAAAAATCGTTTGCTTTTCATCGATCGCTCCTTCCGGGTGACTCTTATATGTAATTCTACAGCAGTCCTTTTTCAAAGGATCGCACAGTACTAAATAACGTGCACTTTCGCTGGAGGGTCGCTGTTTGGCGGCCCTCTTTTTTGCACAGGCGCGGTGGGATGGTAATATCGTTACGTTTGAACTGTTTCGATGTGAAACCGAGGAGATTCCCTCTATGAGTGCTGACTACCCGTCAATGACTACGGCCGAGATTCGCTCTAAGTTCCTCAACTTCTTTGAGGAGCGCGGTCTTAAGCTCTATCCTTCTTCGTCCCTCGTCCCCGACGATCCTTCGCTGTTGCTTGCCAACGCCGGCATGAATCAGTTTAAGGAGTACTACCAGGGCAAGAAGACCATGAAGGAGATCGGCGCGATCTCCTGCCAGAAGTGCGTCCGCACCAACGACATCGATTGCATCGGCGAGGACGGCCGTCACCTGTCCTTCTTTGAGATGCTCGGCGACTTCTCCTTTGGCGGCGTCTCCAAGCAGCAGGCCTGCGCTTGGGCCTTTGAGCTCATCACCAAGGAGTTCAAGCTGCCGCTCGATCGCCTGTACTTCACCGTCTTTACCGAGGACGACGAGACCCATGACGTATGGCGCTCCCTGGGCGTTGCCGAGGACCACATCTCCCGCTTGGGCGAGGACGACAACTTCTGGGCCGCTGGCCCCACCGGTCCCTGCGGTCCGTGCTCTGAGATCTACTTTGACATGGGCGAGGAGGTCGGTTGCGGCAGCCCCGACTGCAAGCCTGGCTGCGACTGCGATCGCTTCCTTGAGTTCTGGAACCTCGTGTTTACCCAGTACGACCGCCAGGAGGATGGCTCCATGCCGGAGCTGCCGCACCGCAACCTCGATACGGGCATGGGTCTGGAGCGCATGGCCGCCATCATGCAGCACAAGACCGCTAATTACGACGGCGATCTGATGCAGCACCTCATCAAGCTGGGCGAGAAGATCAGCGGCAAGACCTATGACGCCGACGATTACTCCGGTGCCAGCCGCTCCCTGCGCATCATCGCGGATCACTCTCGTGCCGTCGACTTTATGATCTCGGACGGCATTCTCCCCGGTAACGAGGGTCGCGAGTACGTCCTTCGCCGCCTGCTCCGCCGTGCCGTGTTCCACGGTCGCCTGCTGGGCATCGAGGGCGCCTTCCTGACCAAGTTCATTGATGAGGTCAACGCCCAGATGGGCGAGGCCTATCCCGAGCTGCTCAAGAACGTCGCGCTCGTCAAGGGTATCGTCGCTTCCGAGGAGGAGCGTTTCTCCACGACGCTCGACAACGGTCGCGTCTACCTGGACGAGGCCCTGGCCGCGCTTGCCGAGGGTGCTGTCCTTCCGGGCGACGTTGCCTTTAAGCTGCACGACACCTTTGGTTTCCCCATCGACCTGACCGTCGAGATCGCCGGCACCGCTGGCCACGACGTCGACATGGACGGCTTCACCGCCTGCATGGAGGACCAGAAGGCCCGCGCCCGCGCCAATGCCAAGGGCGACGCCTGGGGCAGCTTCAACGACGTGTGGGTCGAACTTTCCGACAAGGTCGCCGCGACTGAGTTCGACGGCTATGACAACGATGCGATCGTAGGCGCCAAGGTTGTTGCCATCGTGCGCAACGTCGAGTCCGTCGAGTCCGCTGCCGCCGGCGAGGACGTCGAGGTCGTGCTCGACCGCACCCCGTTCTACGCCGAGATGGGTGGCCAGCAGGGCGATGCCGGCGAGCTTTTCGCCGAGGGCGTTGCGCTGACCGTTTCCGATACCAAGAACCACAATGGCCTGTATGCTCACGTCGCCCACGTTGCCGAGGGCACATTGACCGTCGGTGCTACCGTGACCGCCGCGCTCG
>CALBOJ010000007.1 GCA_937896835.1 uncultured Collinsella sp. | reverse complement strand
CCGCCATGAGCAAGGCTGATCTCACCCGGGTGCACCGGGCGCCCGCCGCCGATAAGGCCTGCGGTCGAAATACTGTGGTGGGGACTGCGGAAGGGGCGGTGCCCCGCCAACAAGCCATCAATGTTCTCACCCAAAACCGAATGGATGCACAGCGCCTCCTGTTGATCCTCAACGGAAAGCTCGGGCAGGATGCCGGTCATACGACGCGCGAGCATCGTCTTGCCCGATCCCGGGGACCCGATCATGAGCAAGCCGAGTTCTCCTGCCGCCGCAAGCGCCATGCCGCGCTTGGCGACCTCCTGCCCCAGTACGTCGGCATAGTCGAGCTCGGGCTCAAAGGTCGCCTCGAGCACTTCAGAATCCAAGTAGTGCCGCGCGGCATCGCCCATGCCATGGGCAAGCTGAGACAAATGATCGATGAATCCACAATCCACGCCCGCGAGTGGCACATGCTGGTCGGACCTGCCGGCGATAAAGGACAGCCCCATATCACGCGCCAATAGCTGAAACGCCACCTCGCCCTTGACAGGAAGCACCGTACCGTCCAGCCCAAGCTCACCAGCGATAAGACAACGATCGAGGTTGTCGCGGGGAATCTGGCCATCGGCCGCCAATACCGCGATGGCGATGGGCAGATCAAAGCCGCTACCGGTCTTGCGAATATCGCCGGGCGCCAGATTGACCGTAATGCCCGAGCGCGGGATCTCGAACCCGGCGGAGCGCATCGCGCAGCGAATACGACCGCGTGACTCCATCACCTCCATACTCGGAATGCCGAGCATCTGGATGCCCGGAACGCCACCGGCAAGCGAGACCTCGACCGTGACGTGAATCGCCTCGACGCCGCGGATGCAGGCCGCGTGAACGGCAAACGTCTCGAACGCCATCACGACACCTGCCAATCGAACGCGTTGTACTGATGCTCGATCTCGGCGATATGCCCGCCACGAATGGTGACACCCACGGCATCGAAGCGAATCGCCTTGAGCGGATAATGCTCCATGAGGTAGCAACTTGCGATGCGGCGGTAGCGGCGTTGCTTTTGGGCGTCCACGGCCTCCTCGGGAAAGACCCGCGTGCTGCAATCCAGTGCAACGCGTCTGGTCTTCACCTCGGCCATCACCACGACATCGTCGAGTTCATCGAGCAGCACCAGATCGGCCTCGCCCTCGGAGCAACGATAACCCTGCTCCAGCAAGGTGTAGCCGCGCTCGTTAAAGTAGTCGATGGTGATCAGCTCGCCCAGCATGCCCAGCTCGCGGGGACTGAGTCCCTTGATAAACTCGGGCGTCATCGCCCCGCAGTCGAGCTCGCCGTTTTCCCAACGCTCCTTGAGCTGCTGCGTCTTGCTCTTTTTGCTTGCGGCACTCATGGGGTCTCCTTTCCCGCACGCTGCATTGCCCCGATGATGAGGGCACCTTTCGTGCGGGTAAGTACCGGAAGCAAACCAAAAGCTGACCAAATGCCGTCAAAAAACGGGCCGTACGCAGCAATGGTGTTGCATACGGCCCGCCACCAGCAGGTTTATAAAACCCCAGAGGTCCCTGTCTCCACAATTGACCTAGAAAAGGCGCTCAGTCTGCAGAAAGTTTCCGCAAAAGCTCACGCGGTGCAGTGGACAAAGTCCATGTTTGCGAATGGCCTCGATATGCTCGGGGCTTGCGTAGCCTTTCGATTCGGCCAAATGGTACTCGGGATACTCGGCATCGTACTCGACCATCATCTCATCACGCGTGACCTTGGCCATGATGGACGCCGCGGCGATACAGGCGATCTTGGCATCGCCCTTCACCACGTCGCGCTCGTTGGGAACGGCGCCCAAGGGGTTACCGTCCATAAGCACGCAATCGGGCTCGAGCCCCGTATCGGCCACGGCGCCCGCAACGGCGGTACGGATAGCACGGGCCATGCCCATCTCATCGATATCCTTAGGCGCGATATGGCAAAAACCGATCGCCGTCGCCACCTCGGCAATCTTCACTGAGAGCAACTCGCGGCGCGCCGGCGTGAGCTTTTTGGAATCGTTGATGCCCCAGACGCGCGGCTCCATAGGAAGGCAGACGGCGCATACCGTCAAAGGACCGGCCACCGATCCGCGACCCACCTCGTCGACACCAACGACCACCCCATTGCCGCCAAGCTCATGCATAAGCTCGTACATGTCATTGACGCGCTCGCGCTCGGCAAGTTCCTTGGCATGGCGCTTAAGAGCACGCTCGCAAGCCTTGATCACCTGCTGGCGCGGGTCCTCGCGATAATGCTCCACGAGGGCGGGGATCTCCTCAAACGTAGCGCTCGCCAACTCACCGGCAACCTGCGATGCCGAAACCGAGCTCGTCATATTGGCCATACCAGGCCCTCCTTGCATGCAAATCAGATAAAAAGAAGGGCCACCCGAAGGTGACCCTTGTGTCCAAACGAGTGGACAGACGCTGCGATCTTCTTAGCGCTTCTCGGGGATGCGAGCAGCCTTGCCCACCTTGTCGCGGAGGTAGTACAGCTTGGCGCGACGGACGCGACCATGACGAACGACCTCGAGCTTGGCGATCTTGGGGCTGTGAAGCGGGAAGGTACGCTCAACACCGACACCGAAGGACATCTTGCGGACGGTGAAGGTCTCGCGGGCACCGGCGCCGGCCATGCGGATGACGTCGCCCTGGAAGACCTGGATGCGCTCGCGGTCGCCTTCCTTAATGCGGTAGTGAACCTTGACGTTGTCGGCGACGCGAACCTGAGGAATGTCCTCGCGGATCTGCTGACGCTCGATTGCGCGGATGTAATCCATGTGCAATTCCTTACTCTTCTAGAGGTGCCGTACCACCCTGGCCGGCACGTAGTTGAACAAACGTATTCGAGTATACACGCGCGGGTTTCTGCTGCAAGAACAATTTTTTACGCAGACAAAAAGACAAAACCCGCACATGATAACCGCCCGCCTCACGAATGAGACGGGCGGTATGAAGGGGCGCTACGCTAGGCGTCGATGCGCAGGGGGCTAGGCGCTGCGCTTGGCCTCGAGCTTGGCCTGAGCGGCAGCCAGGCGCGCGAGGGGCACGCGATAGGGCGAGCAGGACACGTAGTCCACGTCGGCCACGTTAAACAGGCCCTTGATGGACTTGGGGTCGCCGCCGTGCTCGCCGCACACGCCAAAGTGCATGTCGGGATTGGTGGCGCGGCCCTTCTCGACGGCCAAGCGCACGAGCTCCAGCACCGCCGTGTCGATAGTCTCGAAGGGATTGTCCTTCAGGATCTTCTTGTGCATGTACAGCGGGATGAACTTGGCCTCGGCATCGTCACGAGAGAAGCCGAAGGTCGTCTGCGTGAGGTCGTTGGTGCCAAAGCAGAAGAAGTCGGCATGATGGGCGATCTCGTCAGCGACCATGCAGGCACGCGGCAGCTCGAGCATCGTGCCCACGGGAATATTGAGCTCGACGCCTTCCTCGGCTGAAACCTCTGCGATCACGCGCTCGATGACCTCGCGGGTCTGGACATGCTCAGCCGTGATGGAAACGAGCGGAACCATGATCTCGGGGCGCGGGTCGACACCATCCTTGATAAGGCGGGCAGCAGCCGTGGCCACAGCGCGGACCTGCATGAGCGGCAGATCGCCAAAGACGACGGACAGGCGCACGCCGCGCAGGCCGAGCATCGGGTTGGACTCGACCATGCCGTCAATGCGACGCAGGCGGGCGCGCAGGACGGCAAGCTCTTCCTCGCCGGCGCCAGCGGCTTCCTTCTTGGTGATGGCGACCTCGAGCTCTCGAGGATTATCCAAGAACTCATGAAGCGGCGGATCGAGCAGGCGGACGACCACATCGCGACCGGACATGGTCTTGAACATCGCCAGGAAGTCCTCGGTCTGAACCTTGAGCAGGTCGGCCAGGGCCTGCTGCTTCACGGCCTCATCGTCAGACAGGATAAAGCTCTGGATGATGTTCTTGCGATCGCCCAGGAACATGTGCTCGGTGCGGCACAGACCGATGGCCTCGGCGCCAAACTCAAGAGCGAGCTCGGCATCCTCGGGGTTGTCGGCGTTGACGCGCACGTGGTTGGCGTGACCGTCGGTCTCGTCCAAACGGATCTCATCGGCCCAGGACAGGATGGTGTCCAGGTCGCCGGTGAGCTCTGCAGAGACCAGGTCGACCGCGCCGTCAACGACGATACCCTGGGTGCCGTCGATGGAGATGACATCGCCCTCGCGCAGCACGCGGTCGCTGCCCTCGATGCGCACGACCTTCTCTGCCGCGTCAATGTGGAAGCGCTCAACGCCGCAAACGCAGGGCGTACCCATGCCGCGGGCGATAACGGCGGCATGGCTCGTCTTGCCACCGTGGCTGGTCAGGATGCCCTCGGCGGCGACCATGCCCTTCAGGTCGTCGGGGTTGGTCTCCCAACGAACCAGAATGACCTTGTGACCCTCGGCGGAACGCGCGACGGCGTCGTCACTCGAGAACACGACCTCACCCACGGCGGCACCGGGGCTGGCGTTAAGGCCGCTGGCCAGGGCCTCGTACTTCTTGGAGGCGTCGAACTGCGGGTGCAGGAGCTGATCGAGCTGCGCGGGATCGATGCGGCTCACGGCCTCCTCGCGGGTGATGAGGCCCTCCTCGACCATTTCGATAGCAATGCGCAGGGCGGCAGTGGCGGTGCGCTTGCCCACGCGGGTCTGGAGCATCCAGAGCTTGCCCTGCTCGATGGTAAACTCGATATCGCACATATCGCGGTAATGATCCTCGAGCGTCAGGAACACGCGCTCGAGCTCCTCGCCTGCGGACTCGAGGCCCGGGGTGGTCTTGAGGTCGGCGATGGGCTCGGTGTTTCGGATGCCGGCGACGACGTCCTCGCCCTGGGCATTCACCAAAAAGTCGCCATAGAACTCCTTGGTGCCGTCGGCCGGGTTGCGCGTAAAGGCGACGCCGGTCGCAGAGGTCTCGCCCTTGTTGCCAAAGGCCATGGCCTGGACGTTGACGGCGGTGCCGAGCTCGTCGGAAATGCCGTGCTGCTTGCGGTAGATGCAGGCGCGCTCGTTCATCCAGCTGCCAAAGACGGCCTGGATGGCAAGGCGCAGCTGGAGCTCCGGATCGTGCGGGAAAACGGGCTTACCGTCGGCGACCTCGAGCTCGGGATACAGGGTCGCCTCGACGTTCTCGGAGAAGATGCCCTTAAAGGTCTCGACGAGCCCCTGCAGGTCCTCGGCCGAAAGCTCGGAATCGACACGAACGCCGGCGACCAGGCGGGCCTGGGTCAGGGCGTTCTCGAATAGATCGGCGTCGACGCCCATGACGACGTTGGAGAACATCTGGATAAAGCGACGGTAGCTGTCCCAGGCAAAGCGCGGGTTTTGCGTCTGCGCGATAAGGCCCTGGACGGAATCGTCGTTGAGGCCCAGGTTGAGGACCGTGTCCATCATGCCGGGCATGGAGAACGGAGCGCCCGAGCGAACCGACACGAGCAGCGGATCGGAGGCATCGCCGAGTTTCTTGCCGCAACGGGCCTCGAGGTCCGCCCCAGCGGCAACGATCTCATCGAGTGCGCCTTCGGGCCACACATTGCCGGCACCGGAGTACTCGACGCAAGTCTGGCAGGTAATGGTAAAGCCACCGGGAACCGGCAGACCGATGCGGCTCATCTCGGCAAGGTTTGCGCCTTTGCCGCCAAGCACGAAGTTCATGGATTTGTCGCCCTCAGTGACACAGGTGCCCTGGGCGTCGGTTCCAAAACGGTAAACCCTCTTGCAATCGCTCACGATACTTCCCCTTCCATGCGCTTACGCGCACGACCGTGGTAACGAATCGACCCGCCGGATGCGGGCCGTGAGGGAACTATACGGCGGGTTTTGGACAGGCTTGAGCAGAGGGTGCGCGGTTTGGTAAACGTGCTAAAACCGGCGGTAAACGGTAGGTAAAGGTGGCTACCTTATGAAGATACCACCACAAGGAAAGTGCAGGTCGGATGCGATGTATTTGCTAAATCGCTTTACCATTTATCAGCATTATTTCCAAGTATTCTCTTTGGTTAGCTAAAAGAGCCCCGTCCCAAATTAGCTACCCAAACAACCTTGTCCCAAGTGAGCTACTTTTGTTGAGCGCGGCGGGCGGCACGGCGGGCTCTTGCCTCTTGAATCTCTTCGAGGTGAGCAATGATCTCGGCAGCGCTTTCCTCGATGGCTTTGCCGTCGGTACGCACAACAAAGCAGCCTAAGCGCTTCATGAGGGCACGAGCTTCCTCAAGCTCGCTGCGCACGCTCTCAGGCTCGGCATAGGAGCCGGCAACGGCACGGGCGTAGTCATCGCCCAAGCGGCTATCGCGAATCTCAGAAATAACGTCGACGGTCGAAATCAGGCCGAACAGGTGCATCGGGTCAACCTCGTAAATCGACTTGGGCGGCTCCATGCCATGCGCCAGTGGGACATTGGCGACCTTGTAGCCCTGATAGGCTAAATACATCGACAGCGGCGTCTTGGATGTACGCGACACACCCAGCAGCACGATATCGGCACCCGACAGATCGTCGCAACCACGACCGTCATCGTGCTCAACGAAATACTCCATGGCCTCGATACGATGGAAATAGCGGTCATCGGTCTTGTGAATCACGCCCGCAACGCACTTGGGCGGCACACCGATGAGCGACGACAGCACGGCAAGCGTCGGGCCGATCAGGTCGACCGAACGGATATGCAGCATACCCAGGTAATCGAGCACGCGGGCGCGAAGCGCCGGATCGACAATGGTATGGAACACGGCGACATCGCGATGGTCGGCATCGACGCGCGGCCCCACAAATGACTTGACCTGCTCCACGGAGGTCACCTTGGGCAGGCGCAAAACGCGAAAAGCCCCTTCATCAAATTGCCCGGACGCCGCAAGCACCACCTCACAAGCGGTATCGCCGAGCGAGTCGGAGATAACGATAACGGTGGGACGAGCGGTGACCGGGCAATCCATGCGGGGCTCCTTTTGCGCTTATGCGCAGGCTGGCTTACTTTTTGCGGGCAAGCTCACCGATGTTGGCAATGCCGGAGAAAACGGCCTCGAAGCGGTTGAGCAGCTTAAGGCGATTATCGCGAAGCAGCTCGTCCTTGTCCATGACCATGACCTCATCGAAGAAACGGTCGATGGGCGCGCGCAGGGCGGCGAGGGCGGCAAATGCGGTCGGGTAGTCCTCGGCAGCAAGGGCGGCATCGACGGCGGTCTGAGCAGCCTCGGAGGCGTCGGCGAGCGCAAGCTCGACCTCGCCCATCAGGCTGCGGTCATACTCCGCACCCAGCTCGGGCTTGGAGATATGCGCGGCGCGGGCATAGGCGGTCGCCAGGTTGTCGAACGTCTCAGCGTCGTTCTTGCGGGCCTCGTCGAGGGCGGCGCAGCGGGCGAAGAAGACGGACGGGGCGATGATGTGCACCGCGGAGACGGCGGCGACGGTATCGGCCGGAATCTTTTCGTCGCGGGCCATGCTCACCAGGCGGCCATGGAAGAAGTCACGAACCTGCTGGGCGACCTCGGCGGCGTCGAACTCAATGCCCTGCTCACTGTAGAGTTCGAGGGCAAAGTCGATGAGCGACGTGGGGTCGATCGGCAGACGGTCGCGCAGGATGTTGATAATGCCGATAGCGGCACGACGCAGCGCGTAGGGGTCGGAGGAGCCGGTCGGGGGCTCGCCGATGGCAAAGATACCGGCGATGGTATCGAGCTTGTCGGCGCAGGCCACGATGCAGCCAGCGGTGCCCTCGGGCAGCTCGTCACCGGCAAAACGGGGACGATAGTGATCGCGAATAGCATGGGCGACCTCGTCGTTCTCCCCCATCGCGGTCGCGTAATAACCGCCCATCACGCCCTGCTGGCTCGTGAACTCGACGACGGCGTTGGACACCAGGTCTGCCTTGCACAGGTGTGCGGCGCGAGCAGCGTCGGCGGCAAGATGGGCGCCCAGGTGAGCCTCGCGGGCGATAGCGAGCGCGAGCTGCTCGATGCGCTCGGACTTGGCGAGCACGCTACCGAGCTTCTCCTGGAAGGCAACCTTGGACAGACGCTCACGGAACTCGTCGAGGGAGATCTTCAGGTCCTCCTCGTAGAAGAACTTAGCGTCGTCCAGACGGGCGCGCACGACGCGCTCGTTACCGTCGACCACTCGCTCGGCGTTCTCGGGCTTGCTGTTGGAGACGACCACGAACTCACGCGTCAGCTTGCCCTCGCCGTCATAGATCGGGAAGTAGCGCTGGTTGGTGAGCATGGACTCGCAGATAATCTCGTGCGGGACCTTGAGGAACTCCTCGTCGAAAGTACCGACGAGCACCGTCGGCCACTCGCAGAGGTTAATGACCTCCTCAAAGACCTTCTTGGGCGTATCGACATGGCAGCCGGGGCGAGCGGCCTCGACCTCGGAGATACCGGCAAGGATGGCCTCGCGACGGCGCTCGGCAGAAAGCACGCCGGCGTCCTCGAGTACCTGCTCGTAGGCGGCGGGGCTGGCGACAACGTGGTCACCGGGGCCGAGCACGCGATGGCCGCGCGTGGTGTTGCCGCTCGTCACGTCGGCAAATGACACAGGCACAACATCCTCGCCCAGAAGGCAGCAAATCCAGCGGACCGGACGCACGAACGTCGCGTGCTCGTGGCCCCAGCGCTGGGAGCGGTAGTTGGGCCACTGCAGGCCGGCAATGGTCTTCTCGCACAGGGCCGTCAGGATCGGGGTTGCCGGTGCGGAGGGAATGTTCTTCTCGGCAAAGACATACTCGCGACCGTCGGTATCCTCACGACGGACCAGGTCCTCGGCAGCCACACCGCACTTGCGGGCGAAGCCCTGGGCGGCCTTGGTGGCGTTACCGTCAGCGTCGAAGGCGATGTTTGCCGCGGGGCCACGCTTGACCTCGTGAACCTCATCGGTCGCGGTGGCAACGTCGGCAACGAGCGCAGCCAGGCGACGCGGGCTCGAGATCACGCGGACCTCGCCGTGGGCCAGACCGGCCTCGTCGAGACCCTTGGCGATCATGGTACCAAGCTGCTTGACGGCATTGTTCAGCGGTGCAGAGGGCATTTCCTCCGTACCGATCTCAAACAGGAAATCCTTAGCGTCTGCCATGGCTTACGCCACCTCGCCTTCCTGGTCGGCATTCTCGTTGACTCCGGCGACCTCGGCCATGTAGGCCTCGCAGCACGCCTTGGCGACGGCGCGGACGCGCAGGATGTAGTTGGCACGCTCGACCGCGGACAGGGCGCCGCGGGCATCGAGCAGGTTGAAGGCGTGGCTGCACTTCATGACACAGTCGTACGCCGGCAACGGCAGCTTGCGCTCCAGGCAGGAATGGCACTCGGCCTCGTAGTCGTCAAACTTCTGACGCATCATCTCGACGTTGGCGACCTCAAAGTTATAGGCACTGAACTCGCGCTCGTTCTCGAGGAACACGTCGCCGTAGGTCATGGGCGTGCCGTCGGGCAGATAGCTCCACACCAGATCGTAGACCGAGTTGACGCCCTGAGCGTACATGGCGATACGCTCCAGGCCATAGGTGATCTCGACGGGCACGGGGTCGACCTCGATACCGCCCACCTGCTGGAAGTACGTAAACTGCGTGACCTCCATGCCGTTGAGCCAGACCTCCCAGCCAAGGCCCCAGGCGCCCAGCGTCGGGCTCTCCCAGTCGTCCTCGACAAAACGGACGTCATGGTCGTTGGGGTCCAGGCCAATGGCAGCAAGAGACCCCAGGTAAAGCTCCTGAGCATTAACCGGAGAGGGCTTAATGAGCACCTGGAACTGATAGTAGTGCTGCATGCGGTTAGGGTTCTCGCCGTAGCGGCCGTCGGCGGGACGGCGGCAGGGCTGCGCATAGCAGGTGCGCCATTCGGCGGGACCGAGCGAGCGCAGCGTGGTCGCGGTATGGAAGGTACCGGCACCGACCTCGGAGTCATAGGGCTGCATAATGACGCAGCCCTGCTCGCCCCAGTACTGCTGGAGGCGCAGGATGATGTCTTGGAAGGAAAGCGATGAAGCGTTCATGCCTCTAATATCCCCTCGTCGAAACGATTACACGGTTAGGTACTGTACTATAGCGGTTTTTAGTCGATAGCGCCGATGCGGTTGAGCGGCCAGTAGCGCACAAGCGCCACAGCGATCAAATCACAGCGATCGACGGGACCAAAGTAGCGCGAGTCGGCAGAGTTTTCGCGGTTGTCGCCCATCACCCACACGCACCCGTCGGGAACGGTGTAGGGATAACTCACCTGGGCGCCAGGCGCTTGGACCGAAAGCGGCCAGCTCATGCCGGTCGTATAGTCCTCATCGAGCGCCTGGCCGTCAACGACCACGCGACCGTCCTGCAAATCGACCGTCTGGCCGGCCGTGGCGATAACGCGCTTGACAAGAACATCGTGCTCGGAGGTGCCATCGGGGTTGTGAAACACCACGATATCGCCCTGCTTGACGGGCTGGCCGAGCTCAAGGCTCACCTTCTGCGCCAGAATCTGATCGCCGATCTCGATCGTGTCCTCCATGGAACCGGTGGGCACTACAAAGGGCTCGACCACAAACGAGCGAATCAAGAAGGTGGCGACCAGTGCGATCGCGATGACCGCGATCCACTCAAAAGCTCCCCTCAACGCGGAATGTTGCGTAGGAACCATACTCACTCCTCGCTCTGCGAATACGAAGCGTCAAGGATCACCTGCGCGTAAGCGCGCTCCTCGGGCGTGAGCCGCGCCGTCTCGATCAAGTCCGGACGCCAGCGGCAGGTGCGCTCGATGGCGTTCTTGCGACGCCAGGCATCGACCTTGGCGTGATCGCCGCTCACGAGCACCGGCGGCACGCCCTCGCCGTTGAACTCGGCGGGGCGGGTGTACTGCGCGTACTCGAGCAGGCCTCCGTCCTCGGCGGTCGAGAACGACTCGTCCACGTTGCTCATCTCGTCACCAAGGGCGCCGGGGATCAGGCGTACGACGGCATCGGCAACGACCATAGCGGGAAGCTCGCCGCCCGTGAGCACGTAATCGCCGATCGACAGGCGCTCGTCGGCATACGCATAGGCACGCTCGTCGACACCTTCGTAACGGCTGCACACAAACAGCAGGCGCTCGCTTTTGAGCAGGCGCTCGGCCACATGCTGCGTAAAAGGCTCGCCGCACGGGGTGAAGAACACCACCGTCGGCTTGGGGCCCTCCGCGCTAATGGCCTCGATGGCCTCGGCGATAGGCTCGACCTTCATGAGCATGCCCTGCCCGCCGCCGTACGGCTCGTCATCGACGGTACGATGGCGGTCGTGCGTCCAGTCGCGCAGGTTATACGCCTTAAAATCAAAAAGGCCGGCCTTGCGGGCGCGGCCCAAAATCGATGTGGACATGACGGGCTCAAACATCTCGGGAAAGACCGAAAGGGTCTCAATCAGCATGTTGTCCTCCCTACTTGTCCATATCGATCAGGCCGTCCATAACGTGGACGGAAATTGTTCCTGTGTCGGGAAGATCGAGCACAACCTGCTCGATCACGGGAATCAGTACCTCGCCGTACCGATCGCCCTCGACAACCCAAACATCGTTAGCGGGCGTCGACATGATCTCGACAATCGTGCCGAGCGAACCAAAGCGCTCGTCGATCACCTCGCGACCCATGAGGTCGGTATAGGCTGCGTCGAGCGAATCGAGCTCAAAGTCGTCACGATTGGCCAGCACATAGCATCCGGTGATGCCCTCAGCGGCCGTCAAGTCGTCTATGCCCTCAAACGAAACCAGATCGCCATCGCCCGTATCGGTGACGGACACGACCGTGCAAAAACGGTCGCGCTTGAGCGCCGGCGGCGTCAAGGCGACACGCATACCCGGCTCCAATACAGAAGGAAGCCCCCGCAGCGGCTGCGCGAGGACCTCCCCCTTCCTTCCGTGCGGCTTGACCACACGGGCGATGTTTTTGTACTGGGACCTCAAGGTCCTAGCCCAGAACCTCTACCTCGACAGCGGTGTCGAGGCGAGCGGCCAATGCACGGGCGAGCGTGCGAATGGCCTTGATGGTACGGCCACGACGGCCGATGACCTTAGCGACGTCATCCTCGGCAACCGAAACCTCAATCGTGGAGGCGTCGTCACCATCGATGACCTCAAGGCTCACGGAATCCGGGTCGTCGACGATCTGAACAACGAGATATTCGACGAGATCGGCGATGCGATCTGAGAGCATTGCCTCACCCTCGAGCTGTGCAGCGTCAACCTCAGGCACGATTTACTCCTCGGCGCCCTCAGCGGCCTCAGCGGCAGCCTTAGCGGCCTCGGCCTCTTTGGCGAGCTGCTTCTTGGACTTCTTGACGACGGTCTCGGTCTTCTCGCCCTCGTTGGCGGCCTTGACCAGAGCGGCGACGGCGTCGGTGAGCTGAGCGCCCTTGGACTGCCAGTCAGCGATCTTCTCGAGGTCGAGGTTGATGGTCTTGGGGGCGGTCATCGGGTTGTAGCGGCCAACCTCCTCGATGATACGACCGTCACGCGGGGCGCGGGAATCGGCGACGACGACACGGTAGTACGGACGCTTCTTAGCGCCGTGACGAGCAAGGCGAATCTTGACTGCCAAAGGAAACTCCTCCAACCAAGCAGCTTTAGGCTGCAACTACAAACAAACAGTTGAACATAATACGCCATCGACGCGGGCAGGTGAAGTCCGTGAGACCAACTTCTTCGGTGTAGTCGAGGGCAAATCCATATCTTAGACAAGAATTCGCGATTTGCAAGCACATCCACGCACCCCACATGAGCTGCGCGGTATACTCATGACATGGAAAGACGCGAACATACATACGGTTATGAGGATGCTGCGGGCGTCACGCCGCCGCCTTGGACGGGTCCGGCGGTGGGCCTGATGGACCTCGATGCATTTTTTGCGAGCGTGGAGATGCTCGATCATCCCGAATGGCGCGGAAAACCGCTCATCGTGGGCGGAGACGCCGAGTCACGCGGCGTCGTGTCCACGTGTTCGTACGAGGCGCGTCGCTTTGGCGTACATTCTGCCATGGCCTCGGCCGAGGCGCGGCGCCTGTGCCCGCAGGCCATTTGGACGCACGGACACTTTGATCGCTACCGTGAGGTGAGCGCGCAGGTCATGGCGATTCTCGCCGATGAGACACCGCGCGTGGAGCGCGTGTCCATCGACGAGGCCTTTATCGATATTACGCCGGGTCGGTTTGCGCCCGAGGATCCGCTGCTGGTAGCGCGGCGCATAAGCGACCGCGTTGCGGAGCTGGGGGTGACCTGCTCCATCGGCGTTGGATGCAACAAGACCGTGGCCAAAATCGCAAGCGAGCGCGACAAGCCGTTTGGTCTGACCATTGTGCGACCCGGTACGGAACAGCGGTTTTTGGCTGCGCTGCCTGTGTCCGCTATGAGCGGAATCGGGCGTTCGGCCGAGGAGCGACTGCGTCGCATGCGCATCTATACGCTCGGCGAACTTTCACGCGCGCCAGAGTCCACCCTGGCTGCAATCTTTGGCGTGAATGGCGAGCGCATGCGTCAACGCGCTTTGGGGCTCGAAGTATCCGAGGTCACCAGCCTGGATGACGAACGTGAAGTTAAATCGGTGAGCAATGAGCGCACCTTTGCGAAGGATTTGACTGAGCGTGGGGATATCGAGGCGGCGATTGCGCTGCTGGGCGAGTCGGTTGGGCGCCGCCTACGTCGTCAAGGGCTGACGGGCGGAACCGTAACGCTCAAGCTCAAATACTCTTACGGTAGCGGACGCACGGCACAGCGCCGCTTGCCCCACCCCACCGACGACGAGAATATCTTTGTGGCCGTAGCGCTCGAGCTGCTCGATAATATCTGGCAAGAAGGCATGCACGTGCGTCTGGCGGGTATCGGCATGAGCGACTTCAACCACCAAGGCGGTATCCAAACTGACCTGTTCTGCGAGATTGATGACCGCGGAGCCCAATCCAGCGACCGCCGCGACCTCTCCGTCGCCATCGACGCCGTCCGAGACAAATTCGGCGACACCGCCCTATCCTTCGGCCGCCAATCCCGCTTCAACGATTAACCGCCTTTGGGCAAAAAGAAAGCCGGGCAGGTGCAGGTAGTGTAACTGCCCGGCGAACGGTAAAGGGTAGTTCAAGAGAAGCCCCGGCCCAAATAAGGTCCTAGAGGAGGTTGAGGGGGAGCTGGGGAGCGTCGCCCCAGAGCTTCTCGAGACGATAGAAGTCGCGTGCCTCGGGGGTGAAGACGTGGACGACGACCGAGCCGTAGTCCATAAGCATCCAGGTCTTCTGCTCGCGGCCCTCGATGGAGAACGGGTGCTCACCGCAAGCCTCGGCGACCTTCTCCTCGATCTCGTCGACGATAGAATCGACCTGACGGTTATTGGTACCGGTGGCGAGCACAAAATAGTCGCACACGTCAGAGAGCTCGGTCAAATCGAGCACCTGCACGTCCTCGCCCTTCTTGTCGTAGGCGGCCTGCGCGGCGGCACGGGCGACATCCTCGGCGGCGACACCGCTCGCGGACAGCGAGGCGGCGGTGCGGTCGGACGTGGCGACGAAGCTCTTGTGCTCCACACCTTCAAGAATCTGCTCGTCGGTCATGGTCTCGTCGGCCATGGTATACCTCTTTCTAGACACACCCGAGCTAGCGCAGCTGGGCGTAATGGTTGTAAATCGTAATAGCCGTGGGATAAAGATAGCGCCCGGACTGGATCACGTAGACCAGACCCTGCGCAAAACAGGAGAAGAACAACTCGTCAAGCGTCGACTCCCCCACCATCTTGCGCAGGGCGTGGGCATAATCGCCGTGGCGGTTGGGCTCGATGGCATCGGCCACAAAGACCACCATATCGAGCGGCGTCATGTCGCAGGCGCCCACGGTGTGACGGTCGACAGCCTGGAAAACGGCCGGCGATAGCTCGGGAAATAACTGCGGAAGCTCATAGGCGGCAACCGGGCCATGCAGCAGCGGTGTCGCGGCCGAAGGAGAGCCGGCGACCTTGATGCCGTAGTGCAACGCGCGAGCCACGAGCTCGTCGTCGGAGAGTACCTTATCCCAGTCGTGAATCAGGCCGGCTGCGGCGGCATCAAAGCGGTCGACGCCATACACCTCGGCCAGATGAAGCGCAGTCTCGGCAACACCCAGCGAATGCATGTAGCGCTTGCGCTTATCCTTCATACGCACATCGAGCAGCTCTTGAATGCGCTTGAGCAGCTCGCGCTCATCACCCTCAAACTGATCCTCTACCGACAACGTAGACCCCCATCACTCAAAATCTTCTTGACCCAAATCGGTATACAGCCCGCGTTTGCGAATATAGCCGAGCACGGACTCGCTCGTAAGATAGCGCACGCTCATGCCACGGGCAACTCGCTTGCGAATGTTGGTCGAGCTGATCGCCAGCGCCGGAATCTGGATATAACGCACGTCAAACGGCAGGCCCGACTCTTTGATTCGCGCGCGAGCCGTATCGATGTCAAAGCCGGGACGTGTCGCAGCAATAAAGGTTGCCAGTTCGGCAATCTCATCAGCATTGTGCCAGGTCACAATATCGATAATCGCGTCGGCGCCCGTAATAAAGTAGAGCTTTACCTGAGGCGGGTAAAAGTCGCGAAGGGCATGAAGCGTATCGGCCGTATAGGTCACGCCAGGACGGTCGATCTCGAAACGGCTCGCCAAAAAAGCCGGATTCGCAGCGGTGGCGAGAACCGTCATGGCATAACGGTCCTCGGCAGGCGTCACCGGTTTGTCGAGCTTAAAGGCGGGAGAGCCGGCCGGCATAAAGAGCACGGCGTCCAAGTCGAGCGACTCGCGCGCCTGCTCGGCGGTAACCAAGTGCCCGTAATGTATCGGGTCGAAGGTGCCACCCATAATGCCAAGCCGAAACTCCTGCCCATCCTTGATAGGCAGCTCAGGCAGACCAATTCCACCGCGCAGCGACATGACTTACTCGCCCTCCGGGGTCTCGACATCGTCCGCGACTTCTGCCGCATCGACAACCTCGACGCCATCGTCCGCAGCATCGGCTACGTCAATAACCTCAACGTCTGCGTCCTCGAGATCCTCCTCGTACTCCGAGAAGTCCTCGGCGCCCTCAAAGTCAAAGGCGCGCTGGCAAATGCGTACCTCGTCGCCCGCACGGCAGCCGGCCTTCTCGAGCGCGTCGTCAACACCCATGCGCGCAAACTTATGCTGCAGGTAGATGACGGCTTCCTCGTTTTCCCAGTCGGTCTGGATGACCATACGCTCGATGGCGCGACCGACCACGCGGAAGGCATGGGGCTCTTCCTGAACAATACGGAAACGCTTCTCGCGCTGCAGGCGGCGGCGCTCCCACTCATCGTCGCGCAGATCGACCGGCTCATCGGAGACAGCCAACTCGGCGCGCAGCTTGGCCACCTGCTCGCCCACGGCAAGCATCAGCGTGTTGAGGCCGGCGCCCGTCACGGCAGATACGGCAAAGAACATATGTCCATCGTCGAGCGCAGCGCGTTTGAGGTCGGCGATCTTGTCAGCCGTGCCCGGCGCATCGCACTTGTTGGCAACGACGATCTGCGGGCGCTCCGAAAGCTCGGCGCCATACTGCTCGAGCTCACGGTTGATGATGCGGTAGTCCTCGACCGGATCGCGATCCTCAAACCCGCCCGTCATATCGACGACATGCATGATGAGTGCCGTGCGCTCGATGTGACGCAGGAACTGATGGCCCAGACCCTTGCCCTCGCTCGCACCCTCAATGAGGCCGGGGACGTCGGCAACGACATAGGAGTACTCGCCGGCACGCACCATGCCCAGGTTGGGCACGAGCGTGGTAAACGGATAGTCGGCGATCTTGGGTCGGGCGGCACTCATGCGCGCGATAAGCGAGGATTTGCCCACCGAGGGGAAGCCCACGAGCGCGGCATCGGCCATGAGCTTCATCTCGAGCTCAATCCAGTGCTCCTCGGCCGGCTCACCCAGCTGGGCGAACGCGGGCGCGCGGCGCACGGACGTTACAAAGTGCGTATTGCCCAGACCACCGGCACCGCCGGGCGCCACGACAACGCGCTCGCCATCATGCACCAAGTCGGCAATCTCGAACATCGGGGTCTGCGTCTCGGGGTCGAGCTCGCGCACCACGGTACCCATGGGAACCTTCAAGATAAGGTCCTCGCCGCTCTTTCCGTTGCGGCGGGCGCCCTGACCGTGCGTTCCGCGCTCGGCACGAAAGTGATGCTTAAAGCGGTAATCGATCAGTGAAGACAGCTGGGCATCGGCCTGGATGACGACATTGCCGCCACGACCGCCGTCGCCGCCATCGGGGCCACCCTTGGGGACAAAGGCCTCGCGCCTAAACGACATGCATCCGGCACCGCCGTCGCCGCCGCACACGTTAATGCGGCTGATATCGGTGAACTGTGACAACAGAATCGCCTCCTACAAAAAGAGGGAGACCCTTGAATCCTAAAACTCAAGTGCCTCCCACATATGTGCTCTATGAAGGGTGAATTACGCGTTCGCGAGCGGGCGTACGCTGACCCTGTGCTTGATACCCTTGTGGAACTCAACGGTACCGTCGACCAGCGCGAACAGCGTGTCGTCCTTGCCACGGCCAACGTTCTCACCCGGGTGGATGTGCGTGCCGTGCTGACGGACGAGAATCGTGCCCGTGGTTACCGTCTGGCCGGCATAGCGCTTCGTGCCAAGGCGCTGACCGCGGGAGTCACGGCCATTACGGGAGGAACCGAGTCCTTTTTTGTGTGCCATTGTGTATACCTACTCTTTCGTTACGAGTGTAATCTACTCGGCGACGGGAGCCTCGGCAACAGCCTCGGCCTCTGCCTTGACAGCCTTCTTGGCGCGGGACGTAGCCTGGACCTTCACGATCTTCAGCTTGGTGAGCTGCTGACGGTGACCCTTCAGACGACGATAGCGCTTACGCTTGTGGAACTTGAAGACCAGCTGCTTCTCGCCCTTGAACTGCTCAACGATCTGAGCGGTAACCTTGGCCTTGGCCAGCTTGTCGGGATCGGTGACGATCTTTTTACCATCGTTGAGGAAGATGACCGGCAGGGTGACCTTGTCGCCCTCATTGCCCTCGATCTTCTCGACGGTGATGACATCGTCGGTGGCGACCTTGTACTGCTTGCCGCCCGTGTTAACGATTGCGTACATGTTTACTTGCCCTTCATGCATCAGTTAGTGCAACAGCCGAATATAGTAGCAGGCGATAATACCCCCGTCAACGAGTATGTGGAGCAAATCCACAAGTTCGCACAGGTATGGGGCTGACGAGTCGGCCCTCGTCGTCCTCGCATGCTTGATTCTGACGCTCGACATCGTAGGAGCAGATGGTCACGAGGTCTTGCATACCGGTGGAAACAATAGGTGCATCCACGCCCGGGGTCAAGCCCTGCAACAAAACATCAGCAGCAGAAAGCAAAATCTCCGGACGCATGGAGCCCTCGTTGTCGGCATGGGTGTCGAGCATGAGCACCAGATGATCCGGGCGCTCCCCCGCCGTGAGCCCATAGCCCACGAGCGTGTGATCCAAATCCAAGCGCTTGCTCTTTTTGCCACGCGCGTAGTCGATGCCATGGTCCGCGCGCAGCGTGTCGATCGCACGACGCACCTCGTCGGCGCTTACGGGCGTCTCGGGATCCAAGTACAGGTCGATGCGATACGACAGGCGCGTGAGCTGCGCCGTCAATGCCGGCGTGCGCACGTCGATGTACGCCGCCTCGATGGGCGCCAGATCGGCCGGAGACGCCGCAGACAGGCGCTCAAACGCCTCGTCGAGCGCCACGAACTCGGTCATAAACAGGTCATACCACTCGCAGGTCGACGACGTACCAACCGGTAGCGCCGAAGAGAAGCCCACGCGCATGTGCGGAGAGAAGCCCTGCGTGACGGCATAGGGAAGTCCCGCACGGCGCACGATGCGCTCAATGGTATGGATTACTTCGAGATGGCCCAGGTACTTAAGGCGGTCGCGCTTGCCATAGCGAACACGAAGCCTAAAGAGCGAGGGGTTGTCGGTCAGGCGCTCACTCATGCGCGATCACCCATCAATACATTCTTGGCGTGGAGCGTGGGGCAGATCCCGCAGCCGGTGCACGACGTGCGGGTGCAGTCGGGAGTCGTGACGCCCTCGAGCGAGCGACGGTACTCGCGCTCGAGGAAGCCGCGCGTGCAGCCGGGGCTCACGTGCTCCCACGGCAGGCGCCAGTTCAACTCGTAGGGCAGGTGCACGAGCTCATTGAGGTCGATGCCGTTTTTGGCAGCAGCTTCCTTCCAGTTATCGAGCGAGAAATGCTCTACCCAGGCGTCAAAGCGAGAGCCCGCGTGCCAAGCATCGATGATGACGGGCGTCATGTCGCGACCGGCGCGGGACAGCGCGGCCTCGATGAGCGAAGTCTCGGCATCGTGGTAATGCACACGGACGGCACGGTTGCGAACGCTCGTGACAAGCAGCTTCTGGCGACGCTTGACGTCGTCGTAGTCGAGCTGCGGGCACCACTGGAACGGCGTGGCAGCCTTGGGGATAAAGACCGAAACCGAGATCGACACCGAGATCGAGCCGCGACGAGCCTTGGGCACCACGGAACGACCGAGCTCCAGCACGTGATCGGCCAGATTGGCGATGGCCACGATGTCCTCGTCGCGCTCGCCGGGAAGGCCCATCATAAAGTAGAGCTTCATGCGGTTCCAGCCGGCCTCGAAGGCCGCCTTGGCCGCACGGTCCAGGTCCTCCTCGGTCACGTTCTTGTTAATGATGTCGCGCATGCGCTGGCTGCCGGCCTCGGGCGCGAACGTCAGTCCGCCCTTCTTTTCGCCGGCGACCGACTCGGCCATATCCACGCCAAACGAATCCAGGCGCTGCGACGGAATAGATACGCGAATACCCGTATCCTCCAGGCGACGGTTGAGCCTGCCGAGCACGTCGCGAATGCAGGAGTGGTCAGTCGTGGAGAGCGAGGTCAGCGACACCTCGTCATAGCCGGTCTTTTCCAGACCCTGAATCACCGACGAGACGATCTGGTCGGCCGAGCGCTCGCGCACCGGGCGATACGTCATGCCGGCCTGACAAAAACGACAGCCGCGGGCGCAGCCGCGCAGGATCTCGATAGACAGGCGGTCGTGAACCAGCTGCGCATAGGGTACGCACGACTGCGACAGCGGATTCGTGGCGCCGAAATCCTCGACGACGCGCTTGTAGACCACGGTCGGCGCATCCTTGCCTTCACGCGGCACGGTGTAGCCATGCGGCGAGCAGGGCTCGTCGTGACGAACCTCATAGAGCGACGGCACGTAGTTGCCGGCAATGGATGCAAGCTGCTCAACAATCTGCACGCGCGGGACCCCTTCGTCACGCAGGCGGCGATGCAGCTGGCAGGTCTCGAGCAGCGATTCCTCGCCCTCGCCGATGAGGATGGCATCGAAGAAGGCCGCGTACGGCTCGGGGTTGTACACCGAAGGACCACCGGCGATGATAATGGGATCGTCCTCAGTGCGGTCGGCCGCTAACAGCGGAATGCCAGCGAGGTCGAGAGCCTCGAGGAAGTTCGTCACCGCCATCTCGTGCGGCACATGTAGGCCGACAATATCAAACGAAGCGACCGGCGCTGCACCTTCAAGCGACAGCAGCGGAATACCCGCCTCGCGCATGGCGTCACCCATATCGGGCCACGGCACATAGCCGCGTTCGCAGGAGATGCCCTCGGCCTGGTTAAGAATGTTGTAGAGGATGGCGATACCCTGGTTGGGCAGACCGACCTCGTATACGTCCGGATAGATCAGGCAACAACGGTAATCGGCATCGGCCTTGGAAAGCGTGCCCCACTCGTGATCGATATAGCGGCTCGGTTTCTCGACCTTGGCGAGCAGCGGCTCAATTAAATGAAAACAGTCTTGGTATGCAACGCGCAACGGAAAACCCCTAAGCAGCGAGATCGGATGCGTCCTGATAGGACGCCATAGGACGGGTAGCGCCCGCGACCGTGGTCACCAGATCGCGAACGCGGGAGAACGTGGCAGTGACTACCTCGTTGGCACGGCTGTAGTCGACATCGCGCTCGTAGAGCGAAACGAGCGCACGGCCCATGCCGTAGGTGCCCGCGGCAGCAGTGAGCGCCTTGACGGCAAACCCAATATGCGGCGTCTGCTTGACGAGCGCACGGGTGACCGCGCGGATCACAAGACCGCCGGCAAGCACGCCCGCGACCTCGTAGCCGCGCTCAGGCTTAATGCCGCGTCCAAAGACGGCAGCGAGCTCAAAGAGCATGCCCACCTGCGCCAGCGCCATAACGGGATAGTCGGCGCCCGGCAAAAACACCAGCGCACCGGTCGCCATATTGGTGAGCGCGCACGAGGTGATGATACGATTGGCCGCCGCGATGCGCATGAAGGCAAAGTTCGCCGCAAAAGCCGTTTCCTTTTCGGTGCGATCGAGAATCCAGCGGGCAAGCGTCTCGAGCAGATACGTCTTATCGGTTGCCGCTACCACGCCGAGCATGGGCGTGGACTCCTCGATAAACGGCACCTCCACAGCAGACTCGGCAAGCACGCACACGGGCGCGCCGGCGATCACGAGCTCCTGCACGGCACTCTCCAAGCGGTCGGAACCGCACGAGAGCACCAGTACCACATCGGTATCGGTCTTTGGAGCAATTCGCTCCTCCCCCAGACGCTCGACGCGCACAATGCCCGAGGTCGTCTGCGGCACAAAGGCGTCACGCACCGTCTCGGCCAGAAAGCGCGAGGCGGACGAATCCAGATAGACCGAGACGCGCACCGGCGTATCGGAATCCTTCTTAACGGACGCGCCCATCTTAAAAGCGCGGGTCAGCTTATCTACCGGAATTTTCATAGCAAACCCCTCCAGCGGTTACGCGGCGCCCGAACGATGCCGCCATATGGATTGTACGATACCCACCGTCAGCAGCTGAATCATCATCGAAGACGAACCGAAGCTAATAAACGGTAGCGGAATACCGGTAATCGGCATCATGCCGATGCACATGCCGATGTTTTCGAAGGTCTGAAACGCCCACATGCCAACGATGCCCACACACGATAGGCGCAAGAACAGCGACTCGCACTTAAAGGCGACGCGAATCGTCGAAAAGATCAGCAGCACGTAGAGGCACAGGAGCAAAAAGGAACCGCAAAAGCCAAAGGTCTCGGACAGGAAGGCGAAGACGAAGTCGGTGTGGAACTCAGGCAGAAAGCCGCCGGCCGACTGCGTCGCATGGCCCAAACCCTTACCAAAGAAGCCACCCGAACCAACGGCGATAAGCGACTGCTGCAGGTTGTAGGCATCGTCCGAATCGGCATTATCGGGATCGATAAAGACCGTCAGGCGGTTCATCTGATACTGCTTGATGAGCACATCGTGGCCGAGCAACGAATCAAAAACCGAATCGAGCGCCAGGACGAGGGCCACCAGGCCCACGAGCAGGGCCAGGGTCGACAGCACCCATTCGCGGCGTGCACCGCTCATACAAATGACGATGGCGCCCGAAACCAGCACGACCAGGCCCGAGCCCAGGTCGCCCATGGCGACAACGGCCAAAAACGGAATGGACAGCATGCCGCAGAGCTTGACGTAGTCGCGAACGGTATCGATGCGACCGTTATACTGCGAGCCAAGCGTGGCAATAAAAAAGATGGTGATGAGCTTGGCAAGCTCAACCGGCTGGAATGTCAAACCGATACCGGGAATCTTGATCCAGCCCGTCATGCCCAGACCGCCCGTATAGGACAGACCCGGAATCTTGGGCGAGAAGATAACGATCAGGTCGATGACGAGCAACGCCGTCGAGAAATTGGAAATACCGCGCAGGTCGGTACGCCAGACCAGCACCGCCAGCACCGCCCCGATGCCAATTCCCAGCAGATGACGTGAGAACGAGGCATCGGCCTTAAACTGCGAAGCCGACCAGATGATGATGGCGCCGTAGGCAACGAGCGCCACAGTAGCCACGAGCACGCCGATATGCACCTTTTGGCGAAACGTGCCGCGCGAGGCCGAAAGTTGCTTGTTGACGCGGTCCAGGCTGCTGCGAGAGCCGGTCTTGGTTGAACGGAACAGATCCGCCGGAGAAAAATCCATCGCAACCTCCTATCGAACCGAAGAATCGCCCGAGGCCGAAGAGGTATCGGGCTCGTCATAAATCACGCCGAGCACGTCGCGCACGACATGCATCGCGGTATCTGAGCCACCGCCGCCCTGCTCCAGGACAGTAGCGATGACATACTTGGGATCATCGGCCGGTGCATAGGCGCAGAACCACGCGTATTCGTCCTCGCCGCTTTTCTCGCCCGTGCCCGACTTGCCGTATACCTGCGGCGTCAGGGTGCCAAAGTGAGCCGCCAGGGACGTCGATGCCGTGTAAATCACGTCGTGCATGCCGTTGCGAACAAGAGTCAAATCCGAATCGCTGTTGATCTTGGCCTCCAGGCGCTTCTTCTTGCCCTTGCCGTTGTACTTATAGGCATCGCCGTCGCCATCGCGCGACACGGCAGACAAAAACACGTGAGGCACGTACTGTTTGCCGCCGTTGGCAAGGCCCATGTAGGCGCACGCCATCTGCAGGGGCGTCACCAGGATGTCGCCCTGGCCGATGGCAATGTTGGTCATATCGCCGGCATTCCACTTGCGGTCCTCGGCAGAGGCGTCGGTGAAGTACGACTCCTTCCACTCGGCATCGGGAATACGGCCCGCGCCCTCACTCGGCAGATCGATACCGCAGGTCTTGCCTAGGCCCCAGCGACGAAAGACCTCCTGCAGGCCCTCGGAATGTTGCTCGTCATAAAAGAACGCCTTGCCCATGTCGTAGAAGACGGGGTCGCACGAGTTGGCGATACCCGACTGCAGCGTCATGGTGCCGTGGCCAGACGTCAGCCAGCAGCGCTTGCCCCAAGCCTTGCCCAAGCCCGTCCAATAGCCCGTGCAGTTGGTTGTCTGCGTTGAAGTGTAGGTTCCAAACTCAAGACCAGCCAGTGCCGAGAGCGGCTTGATGGTCGAGGCCGACATGTACTGTCCGCTAATGGCGCGGTTGAGCAGCGGGTGCGAACCCTTGTCGTCATTGAGCTCGGTCCACACGTCATTTGAGACGCCGCCGATAAAGACGGACGGATCGAACTTGGGCTCGCTCGCCATACCCAGGATCTCGCCATTGTTGGGATCGAGACACACCACAGCGCCGTTGCCGGCATTGCTGTAGCCAGTGGTCTTGGCAAGCTCGATGGCGCTCGCCAGCGCCGTCTCACAGGCCTGTTGGATCTTAAGGTCGAGCGTGAGCTTAATGTCGGAGCCGGCCTTGGCGGGCACGGCGCCGGCCTGACCGGTCACATTGCCTGAGGCATCGACCTTGACGGTCTGCTCGCCACGAATACCCTGCAGCAGGTTTTCGTAGTAGCTCTCAACACCCGCCTGGCCCACGATATCGCCCGACTGGTACGTAATCCGGCCAGCAGAAGCATCATCATCGCCAGAGGTTTTCTTATTCTGGGCCTCGAGCTGCTCGGAGGTAATGGTGCCGGTATAGCCCAAAATGTGACAGGCCGTCTCGCCGTACGGGTACTGACGCTCGGTACGCTCGGCAATCTTGACGCCCGGAAACTCGCCGGCGTGCTCCTGAATATAGGCAACCGTAGAGCGACGGACGTCCGTCGCGATGGTATGCAGGCTCTGGGCGCCCTCGGAATTGTCCTGAATATTGCGCAGAACCGCCACGTAGGGCATACCGAGCACGTTGGCAAGATGGCGAACCAGAACCTCATCCTCGGCAAGGTCGCGGTAGGCCACGACAGCAAGTGAGGGACGGTTCTGGACAAGCGCCACGCCATTGCGGTCGAGGATGCGGCCGCGCACAGCGGGTGTGGTAACGGTGCGCGTCTGATTGCTATTAGCCTGCTTTTCGTAATAGTCCGACGAGACCATCTGCATACCCCACAGCTTGACGGCAAGCGCCGCGAACATCGCGCCCACACCCGTGGTGAGGATGGAGAAGCGGCCCTTAAAGGCGGTCGCCGCGGTATTGCCCTCGCCCTCGGTGGCGCGCGGGGCCGTTCCATGCTGCGTATCGTAGGTAAAACGGGAATCGCCGCGACGCATGATGACCAGCGCGACCACGATGGCCACAACCAGCACGATACCGGCGATAATAACCGTCATCTGGGAAGACATCTACAGGCCTCCCCTATTTGAGCTTACGGGTCTTGGGCTTAAAGCGCATGCCCGTCTGGCGTCCGCCACGTGCCGAGAATCCATAACCGGACTGCGGCACGACGCCGGACATCAAAAACGGAATGGCAACCAGACCCGTCAGGATCGAAGACGGCAGCGCATGGCCGAAGATCGCCACGACAAAGCTCGTCTCCAAACCCATAAACAGCAAGATGATGCTGTAGATCACATTAATAACGAGCGCGAAGGCACCCACAGTGATGCCGCGCGCACTCGGGGTACCGCCCGTCTGACCGGCGGCGCTATGCACCAGGGCAAAAGAACCCACGGTCAGCAGGAGCGACATAACGCCCACCGGCACGGCAGCGGAAAGGTCATAGAACAAGCCGCTGCAAAAACCGCATACGACGGCACGGGTCGGGTCGCCCGAGAACACGCTTAGGCACACCAGGATAATCATAAAGTTGACGCGACCGCCCGCAATGGAGATCTGCGGTGCCAGGCCTGCCTGCAGCAGCACGCACACGATGGCGGCGATTACAAACGTGCGGGAGCTCATCCCCTGCTCGTGTAGATCCATGGACATGCCCCCTATTCGCTCGAGCCGGAATCGGTCGTCTCGGACGTGTCGGAACCGTCATCCGGGCTCTCGTCCTTCGTCTTGGTCGCAGCATCGCGCGACGTTCCCTGCGGCGTGCTGTTGGCCGTGTTCACATCCTCATCCGAGGCCGACTGTTCGTCGGTCAGCGAGGTAATGACCAGCACTTCCTCGTTATTCTCGGCCGTCGTCTGGGCGCGCACCACAATGGTGTAGTACACGTCGTTAGCCGATTTCTCAACCGACGAGACGGTGCCGAGCGGTAGACCCTTGGGGAACACACCGCCAATACCCGAGGTCACGATGATGTCGCCAACCTTAACGTCGGAATCGCCGCTCACATACTCAAGACGCAGCGTACCGTCAGCCTGACCCTGCAGCATGCCCTGGGCGCGCGTGTCCTGCACCATGGCGGACACGCCCGAGCTCTCATCGCCAATCAGACGCACGGTGGACGTCTTGGCCGAGACCTCGATAATCTGGCCTATGACACCGGCAGAACTCGTCACAGGCATGTTGATGGTAAGCCCGTCGGCAGAACCCTTGTCGATGGTGACGGTCGAGGTCCAGGCATCGCCCGAAGCGCCGACGATACGAGCTGCGGTTGATTTGAGGTTGTAGGTCGACTGGAGGCCGACCAGCCCCTCCAGACGCTCGGCGGTCTTTTGAGCCTCGGAGAGCTCGGCAACCTTAGAGGTCAGTTCCTCGTTTTGCTTCTTAAGCTCGTCAAGCGTGTCCTGCGACGCCGTAAGGTTAGAGAACACATTGCCGATCGCATTGAAGGGAGCCGCCACAGCCGAGCCCACAAAGCGCACCGGCGAGGTAATCGTCGTCACGCCCGAGCGCACGGCATGAATCGGCCCGGCCTCGCCCTCACGGATATAAAACGTGAGCAGCAACACCGAAATCAGGCTGAAAACAATCAACGGGCGCATACCCGTTGATTGTCGCTTGGTATTCAGATTTGTAGAGAAACCCGAAGATCGTGCCAAATGGAATCCACCTTTTGGAAATTAAGCATTGGTCTGGACGAAGCCGCCATCAAACGCATTGGCCTCGAGCACGCGGGCACAGCCGTTAACAACGTTATCGAGCGCCGTGGGGCTGACGTTGACCGAAACGCCGGTCTCATCGCGCAGGCGCACGTCGAGACCGCGCAGCAGCGCGCCGCCTCCAGTCAGCAAAATGCCATAGTACATAAGGTCCGAGGCAAGATCGGGAGGCGTAGCGTCGAGCGCGTCCTTGACGGCCTTGGCCATCTCGTCGAGCGGCTTGTTGAGTGCGCGACGAATCTCCTCGCTCTCGATGCGCACGGTCTTGGGCAGACCGGTGATCACGTCGCGGCCGTTGACCTCGACGTCGAGCTCGTCCTTGAGCGGCACGGCGGAGCCGACCTTAATCTTGATGTCCTCTGCCGTACGCTCGCCGATGGCAAGGTTGTAGGCATCGCGAACGTGCGTGAGGATAGCCTGGTCGAACTCATCGCCGGCAATACGGATGGACTGCGAGACGACGATACCGCCCATAGCGATAACGGCAACCTCGGTGGTACCGCCACCGATGTCGATGACCATGGAGCCGGTGGGCTCCTCGACGGGCAGGTCGGCGCCGATAGCGGCAGCCATGGGCTCTTCGATCAGATAGGCCTGGCGGGCACCGGCCTGGATCGTGGCCTCAAAGACAGCGCGCTTCTCGACCGACGTGACGCCGGAGGGAACGCAGACGACAACACGCGGACGCGGAGTCCACGGATAGCGCTTCTCGGACGCCTTGTCGATAAAGTAGCGAAGCATGGCCTCGGTAACATCGAAGTCGGCGATGACGCCGTCCTTCAGGGGACGAACGGCCACGATGTTGCCGGGCGTACGGCCGAGCATGCGCTTTGCCTCGATACCGACCGCCAGGATGCGCTCGTCGTTCTTGTCGATGGCGACTACAGAGGGCTCGCGAATGACGATACCCTTCCCGCGCACGGAGACAAGCGTATTTGCGGTGCCGAGGTCGATGGCAAGATCGCCCGCATAGCTACCGAAGAACATATCCATCAAAGAAAACAACGCAACTCCTGATGTGTTGGATGATTGCTGGAAAACTACTAGCTCATCATACTAGCGCAAGCCCGACACCTCACTTGCGGTGAAGCGCCGGGCAAAGCTAAATCCCATAAGGTCACTACTGGTTGTCAGCAGCCGAGAAATCCATATCGAGCGAAGAAACGGCCCAGCCGATATGGTTATCGGAGCGCACGAATTTGACGGTGTACTCCTGCTCGCCGCCCTTGGACAGCGATGCCTTCACCTTGGCGGTCGTCTCGGTCATGGACTGATCCATGCCCTCGACGGACACGGTGGCACCCTGCGGAATCGAGGAGATGATCATCGACTTAGCGTCCTCGGACAGGCTCGAGGCCAGGCAAGACTCGGCCTTTGCGGTGTCACCGTCGCCGGCAGCCTGGAACAGATCGGCAACGACAGACTCCTGAGACGGGAAGCCAAAGCCGCGCGTGTAGGCAAAGCCCAGACCGCCCGCGGCGATCAAAATGAGCAGAAGCAGCACGATGAAGACTTTGAGGCCCGTGTGGCGATGGCGACGACGGACCTTGGCCTGCTTGCGATCCTGACGGTCCTGCTGGACCATCTCGGACTCGGACAGCGTAAAGAAGCCGGTGTCCGAGGGATCAGGCATAAACTGACCGGTCGCGCCCGTAGGATCGAGCGGATCGACGGCAGGAGCGTCCATCGCGGGCGCCGGAGCCGTGGCCATAGCCGTCTGGGCAGACAGCGCGGCAAGCGAATCCTGCACGCGGGCAAGCTCATCGGCCTGCTCTGAGGTGAGCTGGTAGATGCCATCGGCAGTAGCGGCATTAAAGGCGTCGAGTGCGTCGGAGGGACGGCCGGCGGCAGAAAGCGCCTGACCCATGCCGGCGTTGAGCGCACGCGTGTCGTCGCGGGGGCCGGCGAAGTCGATAGCCGTGCGGTAGGTCTCCACGGCATCCGCCGGACGGCCGAGCTTAATGAAGCAACGACCGAGCTCGCCGAGTGCGGCGGCAGGAGCCGGATTGGCGCCGTCGATGGCAGCCTGACGGAAGGCGGTTCCCGCGTTGGCATAGTCGCCCGACTGGAACAGCGCATTGCCCAGGCCCAGATAGGCCTTGAACGGCGTGGCATAGGAAGCATCCTGCGTAGCGGCAGAGAAAGCCTGAGCGGCCGTCGTGTAGTCGCCCACGGCGGCGAGCGCCTTGCCGCGGTTGGTGAGCAGCGCGCCGCGCTTGCCGTAGGTACCGTCGTTGAGGGCGGCGGCATAGGCCTCGGCGGCCTCGGCATACATGCCCAGGTGCATCAAGGCGTTGCCACGAAGGTGATCGGCCTCGCCTATAATCTCATCGGGAGTCTTTGCCGCCCCAAGCATCTGGGCTGCAGCGGAAAAATCACCCGCGCGGTAAGCGGCGCGGCCCTGTTGGATCAGCTGGCTATTCAAGGAAGTCCCCTTTACTCGTGAACGATCTCGACATGAAAGATCTCGTCGCCGGCACGCAGCTGCGAAATCACATCGAGACCCTCGACCGTGGTACCAAAGACGGTGTAACCGGAATCGAGATTATGCTGGGCACCCAGGCAGAAGTAGAACTGCGAACCCGCGGAATCGGGGTCCATGGAGCGTGCCATGGCAAGGGCGCCATCGACATGGCTGTTGCGCGGATTGGTGGCAAACTCGCCCTTGATGCAGTAGCCGGGGCCACCGGTACCGGGCATGCCGTCGGGGCCCTCAAGACCGGCGGCGACGTCGGCGCCGGACATGTCGCGGGTATTGGGGTCCCCGCCCTGGATAACAAAACCGGGCACATAGCGATGGAACTTAAGGCCATCATAGAAGCCCATCGTGGAAAGCTCGCAGAAGTTCGCGACATGAATGGGAGCGCCCTCGCCGTCAAACTTGACCTTGATGGTACCCTTCGACGTCTCGATTACGGCACACTCGTCGCCGACAAGTTGATACTCGGGCGTGTAGAGCTCTTTCTTAAAACCAAACATGTGGTTCCTTCCTCGTGCGTTTAAAGCATATTTGTACGAATTGTAGCAATAAGCACGGGCTTACATCAATTGCGCACGTAGGTTATGCCGACTATGGCGAACTAATTTTAGGAACGCTGCTGCGGCTTCCAGGAAACCACATTGGCATCGTACTGGTTCAGCGCGCTGTTGCCGCCCTGCGCGATGGGCGCCAGGATCTCGCTTTGGTGGGAACTCATCGACTCGCCATCGGGAATGGCCAGCGAGATATCCCAGCTCTGGCAGATCACGTCGACGCGCTCATACATCCACTCAGCAAGCTGCTTTAAGTGGGCGATGTCATCCGCATAGACCGTATCGTCCTGTACTTTCAGGTTGTTGAGCTCATCTTGCGTCTTTTTGATCTGGTCGCGCAGGGCGTAGGCACTCTGCGACAGCTCCTGACGGGTGGACAGCGGCGTTCGGAGATAACCGTTGTTAAAGGAATCGATGACCTCGCCGATCTGGTCCTCGTCAGCGTAGGACACGATGGTCTGATACAGACCGTCGAGCCTGGTATAGAGCTGATCATCGGTGAGCACGGTTTCTTCCTGAACCACCTCGGCAGAATCGCCCTGCTTGGTATCGTCCTCAGTCGCCTCGCCCTTTTGACGCGTGGGGAAGGTGGTTTGTGCAGCTTGGCCAAACTGGTCGTAGAAGCCAGGCATAACACCCATGGGATCGGTCGTCACGAACCAATAGGCACCACCGCACACGACGGCAAGGACCGCGATGATAATGAGCGGCTTGGGAATATGACGCTTATGCTTGTGATAGGCGTCCTCGTCGGGGTGCACCTTGCGCTTGGGTTTTTGAGCATCGTCATGCAGGGAAACGGGCGTGGGAATATCGACCTTGGGGATACCGAAATCCTTATCGAAAGCTGGCAGCACGCAGGTCTCATTGGGGTCGGCGGCGTCCGAAAGCACCGCAGCGGCAGAGGCCGGCGCATGCGGCACCTCGGTATCGATCTGCTCTTGCGTTAGGCGCGGAAAGCCCGCCGTGCGGCCCGCTGCCAGGTCGGACGCGGCCGCGTCCTCGGAGAGGATACCCGGAGCGGGGCGTCCGCATTTGGGGCACGTACGATCATGCGGAGAAAGACGGGCACCGCAGCCCTCACAGAACACGAACTCGGTGTGCTCGGGACCATCGCCCGGACCCACATAGGCGTTGCAGTAGGGGCAGAACGAGGCGCCGTCCTCGATAGTCTTAAGGCAATGCGGGCAGATCACGGCATCCTCTTTTCGAAGCAATTCAAATAATCGAGGTTAGAGCATAACATCGCCACGGCCCCACAGGAGCAAGGCACCAATTCAACATCGCCAGGGCGCGTAGTTACTTCTTCTTTTTGCTCGGCATCGAGACTTTGATGCCTTGGGCGGACTTGGTTACGCGGGAGCGCTTGGCGCCCGTGGGCTTCTTTTTCTTGGGCTGGGCCTGGGCCACGCCCTCGAGTGCGCGGGCCTCGGCCTCACGAACGGTGCGAGCTTCGCGGCGCTGCGCCATGTCGGCGGCGACGCGCTTGGCAAAACGCTCCGCCGTCGAACCCGTCGAGCTCACCTTGCCGCCACCGCGACCCAGGCGGACGCGAACACCGCGGCCAAAACCAGTTGCGGCATGACGACGACGCGGCTTGAGAGAATCCATCATCGTGGCGAGCTTAAAGAACACCGAGCAGGTAAAGGCCACGATGACAGCCAAGATAACCATCTGGCCCATCGACAGGTTGGCAATAGACAGCAGCTTCGGGAATCCGATAACGCCCACCAGGATGCCGGCGACCACAAACACAAAGAGCACCACACGTAAGGGCGTGAGAGGCTGCGAGATGCGCCAGATCAGGCTGACGCTCGCCGCGCACGACGTAAGCAGGCACATCGTAGACAGCGTAAGCTGGCTAAAGCCGAACACGCGCGCCACAAAGATATCGAGCGCCGCGGCCAAAATGACCGCAATCGATGCCGGCAGTGCCCGCTTGAGCACGTTCGTCAGGAACGACCCCTTCACGCGAGCATTGTTGGGCTCCAGGCCCAACACAAAGCCCGGCGCGCCGATGCAGAAGAAGTTGATGAGCGTCATCTGAATCGGCTCGAAGGGGTACGGCGGCAGCGCGATGCACAGCGCCGCCAGGCCCATCGAGAACAGCGTCTTAGTCAGGAAAAGCGAAGCCGAACGCTGCAGGTTGTTGATGGAGCGACGGCCCTCGGCCACCACGGCGGGCATCGAGGCAAAGTCATTGTCGACGAGCACGATCTCGGCCACGTTACGCGCGGCATCGGAGCCGGCCGCCATGGCCACGGAGCAGTCGGCCTCCTTGAGCGCCAGCACGTCGTTGACGCCGTCGCCTGTCATGGCCACGGTGTGCTCGCGGCGCTTGAGCGCCTGCACGAGCTCGCGCTTCTGCTGCGGGGTCACACGACCAAAGACATGGTAGCGGTCCACTGCGGCATCGAGCTTGGCCGGCGTATCGAGCGTCGTGGCGTCCACATAAGCGTCCGCCCCCGGCACGCCCACCACGCGAGCGATCGACGACACCGTACGCGGGTCGTCGCCACTGATCACGTTGAGGGTCACGCCCTGCTCGTTAAAGTAACCGATGGTCTCGGCCGCCGAGGTACGAATCTCGTCGCGGATGGTCACAAAGCCCACGGGCTCGGCCTCGCCCGCCATATCGCCATCGGGCGTAAAGCCGTCCACGCGCGCCACCACGAGCACGCGGCAGGTATCGGCAAGCTCGGCGACACGGTTCTCGACCTGGGCAAACGCACGATCAGAGAGCACAAACTGCGCCGCACCCATCACATAGGAGCCCTGCGCAAACGACGCGCCGCTCCACTTTTTGGAGGACGAGAACGGAATGACCGACAGCGGCTCGGACACCTCGACCGGGCGATCGGCGTAATAGTTGAGCAGCGCCTGGCAGGTCTCGTTGGCATCGGCCGAAGTCGCACGTGCCACGTTAGCCAGCGCAAAATCGAGCACCGTGGTATCGACGGGAACGGCGGCTTCGCCCTCCCCCGCGCCCATGCCAAAGCCCTCGATCGGCAGCGGATACGTGCCCTCGACCTCCATGCGGCCCGACGTGATGGTGCCCGTCTTGTCCAGGCACAGCACGTCGACGCGAGCGAGCGTCTCGATGCAGTAAAGCTGCTGCGCCAGCACCTTGCGGCGGGCCAGGCGCACCGTGGCGATGGCGAGCACCGACGAGGTCAGCAGCACCAGGCCTTGCGGGATCATGCCCAGCAGGGCGCCCACCGTGGACAGCAGCGCCGACGAAGGCACATGACCAGCCAACAGCTCGGAGAAGCACCACGAAAGCGCGCTATCGCCCGGGGTTCCCGCGGCATCCCACAGCTCGCTCACACTCGAGGCAAACAACGCCAAACCGAGCGGGATCATGATGATGCTCGCAAAGCGCACGATGGCGTTAAGCGCGTTCATGATCTCGGAATTGACCTTTTTGACGTACTTCGCCTCGTTATTAATTTTGGCCACGTAGTTGTCGGCGCCGACATGGATCACGCGGGCGCGCAGCAAGCCCGAGTCGATAAAGCTGCCGCTCATGAGCTCGGAACCGGGCTGTTTCTTAATGAGGTCGCTCTCACCCGTCAGCAGGCTCTCGTTCACGAGCGCCTCGCCCGAAACCACCACGGCGTCAGCGGGAATCTGGTCGCCGCGCCCCAGGCGGATGATATCGTCGAGCACGATCTGGTCCAGGTCGAGCTCCACCTCGGCGCCGTCGCGCACCGCAATGGCCTTCTTGGAGGTCAGCAGCGTGAGCTTATCGACCATCTTCTTGGAACGCATGGACTGGATGACGCCAATAGCAGTATTGAGGAACACTACGAACAGGAACGTCAGATTCTTAAACGAACCGGTCAAAATGACTAGGAACGCCAAAATCACGTTGATCAAATTGAACAGCGTGCAGAGGTTCTCGATGATGAGCTCTTTGACCGACTTGGTCTTGAGCTCCATGTTGCGGTTGATCTTACCGGCGGCGATGCGCTCCTCGACCTCGGCGGTCGAGAGTCCGCGCTCGATATCCGTTGCTGCCATACCACGTCCCATCACGTCGCGTCGGTATAAGAAAAACCGCCCGGACCATGCGAGGTTCGGACGGTCTCACGTTCGATGGTGCCCCATGTTGGATTCGAACCAACGGCCTTCTGCTCCGGAGGCAGACGCTCTAATCCCCTGAGCTAATAGGGCCAACGTTTGGCATTATACCCAAGTGCACCACGGGCTATCAAAATAAAAGAAAAAGCTTTGCAATTCCGGGGAAGACGCGGCGCAACGGCTCACTTTAGAAGGCAAAAGCGAATCAGATAGTATAAACTCTCATGCACCATATATACACGGCTCGCGATGCGGGCCGTTTTTGCAAGGGTTATCCATCGAGGTGAGAGGCACACCATGATTGCAATTTTAAAGCAGAGCGCCAGCGACGAGGCCGTCAGCCATATCGTCAGCTGGATTGAGAAAAAGGGCCTGAAGACCGACGTCTCGCGCGGCGAGAACGAGACGATCATCGGCCTGGTGGGCGATACGACCAAGATCGACCCATTCCTGCTCGAGTCCATGGACGTCGTCGAGCGCGTGCAGCGCGTCTCCGAGCCGTTCAAGCGCGCCAACCGCAAGTTCCACCCCGAGGACTCCGTCATCGACTGCGGCCACGGCGTCAAGATCGGCGGCGACCAGTTCCAGGTCATCGCCGGCCCGTGCTCCGTCGAGGGCGAGAACCTCATCCGCATCGCCCGCCGCGTGAAGGCAGCCGGCGCCACGATGCTGCGCGGCGGCGCCTACAAGCCCCGCACTTCCCCGTACGCCTACCAGGGCATGGGCCCCGCCGGTCTGGACCTGCTGTGCGAGGCATCCGCCGAGCTCGACATGCCGATCGTCACCGAGATCATGGACCCGCGCGACGTGCAGGTCTTCCTCGACAAGAAGATTGACGTCATGCAGATTGGCGCTCGCAACGCCCAGAATTTCCCCCTGCTCAAGGAGGTCGGCAAGACGCAGACCCCGGTTCTGCTCAAGCGCGGCATGTCCGGCACCGTCGACGAGCTGCTCATGGCTGCCGAGTACATCATGAGCGAGGGCAACGACAACGTCATCCTGTGTGAGCGCGGTATCCGCACCTTCGAGACCCGCACCCGCAACACCTTCGACCTCAACGCCGTGCCGGTGCTCCACCACCTGTCGCACCTGCCCGTCGTTGCCGACCCCAGCCACGCCACCGGCTACACCCGCTACGTTGAGCCTATGGCGCTCGCGGCGACCGCCTGCGGCGCCAACGGTCTGGAGATCGAGGTCCACGACGACCCGAGCCATGCTTGGTCCGACGGCGCTCAGGCCCTCACCCCCGACCAGTTCGACGACACCATGCGCCGCATCCGCGCCATCCGCGAGGTCGTCTGCCAAGAGACCGTTCAGGAGTAGCCAATGGGCACGGTGAGAAACGCACGCGTTAACCAGGGTGGCCCCAAGTGCGCCGGCATCGTGGGCCTGGGCCTCATCGGCGGCAGTTTTGCCCGCGGCTATGCGCAGGCGGGCGTCCGTGTGCTGGCCTGGGACCCCGATGATGATGTCATGACGGCCGCCAGCATGGGCACCGTTGCCGGCGAGCTCAACGACGAGACGCTCGGCGAGTGCGACATCATCGTCCTGGCATGCTACCCCGAGGCCTGCATCGAGTGGCTCGAGGCGCACGCCCAGGCACTCGCCGACGCCACCGACACCGAGGCCATCATGGGCCCCGTGGTGATCGACACCGTAGGCGTCAAGGGCATCGTGTGCGAGCGCGCCTTTGAGCTTGCCCGCGAGCACGGTTTTTACTTTGTGGGCGCGCACCCCATGGCGGGCACGCAGTTCTCGGGCTACGCGCATTCCCGCGCCGACCTGTTCCAGGACGCACCGCTCGTGCTTGTACCGCCCGCAGTGGACGACGCACTCAAGCTGGAGCTTTTGGGCCAGGTGCGCGAGATGGTACGTCCCCTGGGCTTTGGCAAGTTCAGCGTAACGAGCGCCGCCGAGCACGACCGCGTCATCGCCTTTACGAGCCAGCTCGCGCACGTCGTCTCCAACGCCTATGTTAAGAGCCCGACCGCTCAGGTCCACCACGGCTTTTCGGCCGGCAGCTACCGCGACCTCACCCGCGTGGCACACCTCAATCCTCAGATGTGGTCCGAGCTCATGATCGACGACGCCGATGCGCTCGCCTTCGAGATCGACCATCTGATCGAATCGCTTGGCGCCTACAGCCGCGCCCTTAAGGACCGCGACCAGCGCTATCTGGAGAATCTCCTTGCCGAGGGCGACCGCATTAAGCGCGCGCTCGACGACGAGGCCTCCCACTAGACCACCCATCACGCCAGGTCGAAAGGACCGAAGCTTATGGCGATTACTATCGATATCGACACCGCACGCCCCTACCAGGTGCATGTGGGCACGTTTTTGCTGGAGCAGGCAGGTCCGCTCGTCCGCACCACCGCCGGCGGCACCCGCGCCGTCATCGTGACGGACACCAACGTGGGCCCGCTCTATCAGATGCCCGTTAAGCAGAGCCTGGAGGCGTCAGGCTACGAGGTGAGCATCTGCACCTTCGAAGCCGGCGAGGCCCATAAGCGCGCCGAAACCTATGTTGCCATTTTGGAGTTTGTGGCCGAGCACGAGCTTTCGCGCTCCGACGTGATCGTGGCACTCGGCGGCGGTGTCGTGGGCGACGTGGCGGGCTTTGTGGCCGCCACCTACATGCGCGGCTGCAAGTTTGTGCAGATCCCGACGAGCCTGCTCGCCATGGTGGATTCGTCGGTGGGCGGCAAGACCGCCATCGACCTGGCTGCCGGCAAGAACTTGGCCGGCGCCTTTTGGCAGCCAAGCGTGGTTATCGCCGACGTGGGATGCCTGGCGACCCTCACGCCCGAGCAGTTCGCTGACGGCTGCGGCGAGGTCGTCAAGCACGCCGTGATCGCCGACCCGGAGCTCTTCGCCGAGCTGGAGAAGACCCCGCTCACGCTGGAGCTGCTCAACCGCGACGTGGCCCGCGTAGCGCTCATCATCGCCCGCAATATCGACATCAAGCGCGCCGTGGTCGTCGCCGACGAGCGCGAAACCAACCAGCGCAAGCTCCTCAACTTTGGACACAGCGCCGGACACGCCGTCGAGGCCTGCGAGCACTTTGAGCTCGGACACGGCAACTGTGTGTCGATCGGCATGGGCATCATCACGCGCGCCGCGGCCCTGCACGGCGTTTGCGATGCCGCACTGCCCGGTCGTATTGAGGAACTCTGCGCCCGCCATGGCCTCAAGACCCGCTGCGACCTAGATGCCGATGCCGTCTTTGCCGAGGCGCTCCACGACAAGAAGCGCGCGGGCGACACCATCGACCTGGTGATTCCGCACGGCATTGGCCGCTGCAGCATCGACCGCACGCCACTTTCCACTTTCCACGAACTCATTGCCGAGGGCCTCGGCCAGAAGGGAGACGCATCCGCATGCTAGCCCGCATCACCCCGTCCCCGCTTAAGGGCACCGTTCCCGCCATCGCGTCCAAGTCGATGGCGCATCGCCTCATCATCTGCGCTGCGCTTGCCAACGGCGAGACGCACGTCACCTGCAACACCACCTGCGCCGACATCGAGGCCACGGTGCGCTGCCTTACGGCACTGGGTGCTCGCATCGAGACCGTCGAGGACGGCTTCCAGGTCCACCCCACCATGAAGAGTGTTGAGTTTGGCCTGCTCAAGGCCCTTGCCGGCGGCACGCTTGACTGCGGTGAAAGTGGCTCCACGCTGCGCTTTATGCTGCCTGTCGCCTGCGCGCTGGGTGCGGATGCCACCTTCGTAGGCCAGGGCCGCCTGGGCGCCCGCCCGCTCTCCCCGCTCTCGGACGAGATCATCGCCGCCGGCTGCGACCTACAGGGTCTGGGCGGTTTTCCACTCAAGACGAGCGGCCGCATGCGCCCGGGCACCTTTGTGCTTCCGGGCAACGTGAGCTCGCAGTACATCTCGGGCCTGCTGCTGGCAGCCCCGCTGCTGGCCCAGCCCTCCTGCGTGCAGGTGACCGGCCTCATCGAGAGCCGCCCCTACATCAACCTGACGATACAGGCCATGAAGGCCTTTGGCGTCGAGGTCAACGTCGAGCGCATTCCGGCCAAGGACGGCCAACCCGAGGTCACGAACTTCCGCGTGAGCAGCGGCTCGTACCGCACGCCCGGCAGCGTAGCCGTCGAGGGCGACTGGTCCAACGCCGCCTTTTGGCTGTGCGCCGGTGCCATCGGCACCGACCCAATCACCGTCGAGGGCGTGTCACTGAGCTCCGCACAGGGCGACCGTAACGTGCTTGCCGCGCTTTCGCGCTTTGGCGCCCGCATCGTGCGCTCCACCAACGCCGCCACCGTGCAGTCCGACAAGCTCGCCGGCTTTGAGATGAGTGCCCACGACATTCCGGACCTGGTGCCCGTCATCTCGGCCGTGGCCTCGCTGGCACAGGGCCGCACCTTTATTCGCGATTGCGCCCGTCTGCGCATCAAGGAATCCGACCGTCTGGTCACCACCACCCGCGAGCTCACCGCGCTGGGCGCGCAGGTGCGCATTGCCGGCGATGACCTCATCATCAAGGGTGTCGATGCCTTCACCGGCGGCGAGGTCGATTCGCACAACGACCATCGCATCGCCATGATGGCCGCTATCGCCGCGAGCCGCGCCACCGGCGAGGTCGTGATCCACGGCGCCGAGGCCGTCAACAAGTCCTATCCCGATTTCTTCGACCACTACCGCCTGCTGGGCGGCAAGGTCACACTCGAGGAGGAATAGCATGTCCTCGACCTTTGGCAACGTCTTGCACTTAAGCATCTTCGGCCAGTCGCACTCCCCCGCCATCGGCTGCTCACTCGATGGCATTCCGGCGGGCATCGCCGTGGACCAGGAGCAGCTGCAGGCCTTCCTCGACCGTCGCGCCCCCGGTCGCGACGAGACCGCAACCAAACGCCGCGAGGCCGACGCCGCGCACATCATCGCCGGTGTTGTCGATGGACATACCACCGGCGCGCCCATCGCCGCGATTATCGAGAACACCAATACGCGCTCCAAGGATTACTCCGAGCTGCGCCGCAAGCCCCGTCCCGGACATGCGGACTTCCCTGCGCGCGTGAAGTATCACAACATGCACGATGTCGCCGGCGGCGGACACTTCTCCGGCCGCCTAACGGCACCCCTGTGCATCGCCGGCGGCATTGCGCTGCAGGCACTCGAGGCCCGCGGCATTAAAGTGATGGCGCATGTGGCGCAGATCGGCGGCATCTCCGACCTGCCGATGGACGACATAGTCTATCGCGAGGCCGACCGCAAGGCGATCCTTACGAACGATCTGCCGTGCATTGACGCCGCCGCAGCCGGCCGCATGCGCGAGGAGATCCTAGCCGCGCGCGACGAGCTTGACAGCATCGGCGGCATCGTGGAGTGCGGCATCTACGGACTTCCCGCGGGCATCGGCGACCCCATGTTCGACGGCATCGAGAACCGCATCGCGCAAATCGCGTTTGGCATTCCAGCCGTAAAGGGCGTGGAGTTTGGCATGGGCTTTGCCGTGGCCGCCATGCGCGGCAGCGAGAACAATGATCCGTATCGCATCGATGCCGAGACCGGCGAGATCGAGGTCGAGTCCAACAACGCCGGCGGCATCCTGGGCGGTATTTCGACCGGCGCGCCCGTCATGTGGCGCATGGCCGTAAAGCCGACGCCCTCCATTGGCCGCGAGCAGCAGACGGTGGACATGGACGCTATGGAAAATGCCGAGCTCTCGGTCCACGGCCGCCACGATCCCTGCATCGTCCCCCGAGCTGTCCCCGTAGCCGAGGCAGCCGCCGCCCTTGCCATCTGGGACGCCCTCCTCGAAGACGCCGCCCAGCGCTAACTACCCACCCCTCAACATCCCCCGACACGTGAAAGGGGTCTCCATGGACCTTGCTGACATCCGCCAGGCCATCGATGGCATCGACACCACGCTCCTCAACAGCTTTGTCGAGCGCATGGACATTGCCACCGAGGTCGCCAAGTCAAAAATCGAGATGGGCAAGGCCGTCTTCGACCCCGCCCGTGAGCGCTCCAAGCTCAACAACCTCGCCAGCCGCGCCCCCGAGCGCTACGAGGCACAGACCATCACCCTGTTCCGTCTCCTCATGAGCATGAGCAAGGCCGAGCAGCAGCGCTACATCAACGAGCTCAAGGGCATCACGGTGTCGCAAAAGGCCCATGCCACGGCTGCAGCCTCCGACACGCCCTTCCCTCAAACGGCCACCGTCGCCTGCCAGGGTGTTGAGGGCGCTTACAGTCAAATCGCCGCGTGCAAACTCTTCGACGTGCCCGACATCGCGTTTTTCGAGACCTTCGAGGGCGTTATGCGCGCCGTGCGCGACGGCTTCTGCGAGTTTGGCGTGCTGCCCATCGAGAACTCCACCGCCGGCTCAGTCAACGCCGTCTACGACCTGCTCGCCCAGTTCGACTTCCACATCGTGCGCTCGCTGCGCCTCAAGATCGACCACAACTTGCTCGTCAAGCCCGGCACCAAGCTCGCGGGCATACGCGAGGTCTACAGCCACGGTCAGGCCATCGCGCAGTGCGCTAGCTTTATCGAGGCGCACGGCCTGCACGCCACCAAGTACCCCAACACCGCCATGTCGGCCGAGATGGTCGCCAGCTCCGAGCGCACCGATGTTGCCGCCATCGCATCGCGCAGCTGCGCCGCACTCTACGGTCTGGAGGTGCTGGAGCCCAACATCCAGGACTCGGACAACAACTACACGCGCTTTGTCGTCATCAGCCGCGAGCCACGCGTCTACCCCGGTGCCAACCGCACCTCGCTTATGATTACCACGGCCAACGAGCCGGGCGCGCTCTATCGCGTACTCGAGCGTTTCTACGCGCTCAATATCAACCTCATCAAGCTCGAGAGCCGTCCCATCCCCGGGCATGACTTTGAGTTTATGTTCTACTTTGACCTGGACTGCCCCTTTGGTAGCAAGGCCCTCGACGACTTGCTCGACTCCATCGATGACGTGTGCGAGAGCTTCACCTACTTTGGCAGCTACACGGAGGTGCTCTAGATGACCGATACCGCCGCAACCCGCCCCTACGGCGTGCTGGGCCGCGTGCTGGGCCACAGCTACACCCCGACCATCTACAAGGAGCTCGCGGGGCTCGAGTACGTACGATTTGAGCGCGAGCCCGAGGATCTTGAGGCCTTTATGACAGGCGACGAATGGGAGGGCACCAACGTGACCATCCCCTACAAGCGCGCCGTCATGGACTACCTGGACGAGCTGAGCCCACTCGCCGAGCGCATGGGAAACGTCAACACCATCACGCGCCTGCCCGACGGCCGCCTGCGCGGCGACAACACCGACTACTTCGGTTTCCAGTGCTTGGTTGAAGAGCTGGGCGCCCAGGTTGCCGGCAAGAAGGCCCTCGTGCTCGGTGCCACCGGTGGCGCCGGCACCACTGCCAGCATGGTGCTCGGCGACCTGGGCGCCATCGTCGTGCCGGTCGGCCGTACGAGCGAAGTCAACTACGACAACATCGCGCAGCAGTCCGATGCCGCCCTGCTCGTCAACTGCACGCCCGCCGGCATGTTCCCCCATTGCCCCGACGCGCCTTGTACGCTCGAGGGGCTCGATGCGCTCGAGGGCGTCATCGACATTGTCTACAACCCCGCTCGCACGGGACTCATGCTCGAGGCCGAGCGCCGCGGCATCCCCTACATCGGCGGTCTGCTCATGCTCGTGGCCCAGGCGGCGCAAGCCGTTGAGCGCTACACCGGCCAGGTCACTCCGCGCGAGCGCATTCTGGACGTAACGGAGCGCCTGTCACGCCGCGAGCAGAACATCGCGCTGATCGGCATGCCGGGCTCGGGCAAGACCCGTGTGGGCGAGCAGATTGCCCTGCTCACGGGGCGAGAGCACATCGACCTGGACCGCGCCCTCGAGGAGCGCCTGGGCAGGCCCTGCGCCGACTTTATCGTCGAGAGCGGCGAGGCGGCCTTCCGCGAGCAGGAGACGGCGGTGCTGGCCGGCATCTCCAAGTGCAGCGGCCTGGTGCTTTCCACGGGCGGCGGCGTGGTCACGCGCGACGAGAACTACCCGCTACTGCACCAGAACAGCCAGATCGTGATGCTCAACCGCAAGCTCGACGAACTCGCCCACAAGGGACGCCCCATCACCGCCCGCGATGGTATCGACAAGCTGGCCGAGCAGCGCATGCCGCGCTACCGCGCCTGGGCCGACTACATCATCGACTCGCGCGACTGCGCCGCCAACACCGCCCAAACCCTCCTCGACACCCTCCCACCCGCTCTCTAATCAAAACCACCACAAAGGGGACAGGCAACTTTGTGGTGGTTTTCCAATCGCAAAGGAAGCAACCATGAAAGCACTCGTCATCAACGGCCCCAACCTCAACATGCTCGGCATTCGCGAGCCGGGCATCTATGGCAGCGACAACTACGACCGTTTAGTGCAGATCTGCCAGGAAGCGGGCGCCGCACAGGGCTTCGACGAGGTCGAGGTCTTCCAGTCCAACCACGAGGGCAGCATCGTCGACAAGATTCAGGAGGCCTACGGCAAGGTCGACGGCATCGTCATCAACCCGGCGGCATACACGCACACGAGCGTCGCGATCCTCGACGCCCTCAAGGCCGTCGCCATCCCTGCCGTCGAGGTCCACATCAGCGCCGTCGAGACCCGCGAGGACTTCCGTCAGGTGAGCTACGCCCGCCTGGCCTGCTTCGCCACCATCACCGGCGAAGGCCTCCAAGGCTACGCTCACGCGTTAGAGCTGCTGAAAGAGCATCTCGAAAAGTAGCCTCGCGAGCAAATCCATCAACGCGATTCGCACGCCAATAATGCCAGTGCCGCCAGCAGCAACCTCACTACTGGCGGCACTTTATTACTGGCATATAATCGTTGCAGTCACAAAACGTCTGGAGACGCTCATGTTAAGCATCCATCTGGGAGATTACCCCCGTTCCATCTACGATACCGAAACCTATTTTAGGAACTCATACCTGGATTCCTGGTTCGAGGACCCTATGGCAGCGCAGATGATTAAAGGCGTTGACGGTTCAGAGCTCATCGGCCCCCACAACATCATCAGCAAACAGCTCGGTTCGATTACGCCCCTCGAGCTTTCCGGCGGCGTTAAAACGCTACTTCTGGTGCGCAATCTCCCAAACATGGTGTTCAATGCATCCACTTGCGGAGATAACTGCGCCCGCTGGCTGCTCAAAATTGGCAAAGAACAGGATGTGCTGGTAACCCTTTACCACATCATGAAATTCCCCTGGAAGCATTTTGAGATTCGCATTAATAACGATGGCCGCATCGTTAGAAACATGCAGGAGTTTGTCGGCGCCACGAATGACTTTTTGGATGTTGATGAGTAATGAAGGGAACACACACTGTTGTCGTGGAGCGCGCAAAAGTCAAATACACGCTCACCTTTAAACGCAATATTTCCTTCATCCGTGGCAACAGCGGCACGGGCAAAACGACGCTCATCTCGATGATTCGCGACTACAACGACCGAGGACCGGAAAGCGGCGTTGCACTTAGCTCCGACGTGCCTTGCGAAACGCTTTCCGGCAGACGCTGGGAGCGCGAGCTGTCGATCATCGAAGATTCAATCGTCTTTCTAGATGAGGGCAACGAGTTTATCTACTCAAAGGACTTCGCCAAAGCCGTAAACGGCTCATCCAACTATTTTGTCCTGATATCTCGTCGAGACGCCAGCGAACTCCCCTACAGTGTCGACGAAATCCTAAAGCTGGTAAACACCACGAGTAAAACAATCAATGGCCGAAAGAGCGATAAACGCTTCTACTCGGTAACAAAACCGATATACAGCCACACGGCAAGCATGCTATATCAGGACCTAAATGTTGGATTCGAAATACCCGATGCCGTGGTTGTGGAGGACAGCAAGTCTGGTTATCAGTTTTACAACGCTCTTTGCAAACGGCTCGGAATCCCCTGCTATACGGCCACCGGCGTTGCGAATCTAAAACGTACGATTCACGAATGCCCCGAGCAAAACGTTCTTGCCATAGGAGACGGCGCAGCGTTTGGTCCCTACATCGAAAAAGTGCTCGGACAGCGCGTTTACAAGAACGTTCGCCTATTCCTCCCGGAATCGTTTGAGTGGACACTCCTGCGCTCCGAGCTCATACCCAGCAGCGACATTCCCAAAATCCTCGAGGACCCCTCAAGCTATATCGAAAGTCGCGATTATTTAAGCTGGGAGCGGTTCTTCACCGATGTGCTGGTCAAATACTCAGCAGACACTCGCTACGCTTACAAAAAGGCGCGACTCAACGAGCAGTACCTAAAGCCGCAGGCAATGAATGCCGTATCGAAAGTCTTACCGGAGTGTTTGAAGACGAATTAGCAGATTCTTTAAATCATCTAGAAACCGGGGCTATGCACATGAACTGAAGCTGCTGAAAGAAAGCCTACAACACGCCTGGTACACTAATCCTTGGAACAGAATTATCAGGTTTATTTGTCCCAAATCTTAAGTAACTGTTTGATTACATACAAAGGAGCACATCCATGTCCCAGTACGATTACCTCGTCGTCGGCGCCGGCCTCTCTGGCGCCGTCTTCGCCAATGCCGCCAGGCGCGCCGGCAAGTCGGTCCTGGTCATCGACCGCCGCGATCACATCGCCGGCAACGTCTACACCGAGGACGTCGAGGGCATTCAGGTCCACCGCTACGGCGCGCACATCTTCCACACCTCCATGAAGGACGTCTGGGACTACGTCAACCGCTTCGCCGAGTTCAACAACTACGTCAACTCGCCGGTAGCCAACTTCCACGACAACATGTACAACATGCCCTTCAACATGAACACCTTCGCCAAGATGTGGCCGGGCGTCGTCACGCCGGCGGACGCCCGCGCCAAGATCGCCGAGCAGGTGGCCGCCGAGAACATCGGCGAGCCAGCCAACCTCGAGGAGCAGGCGCTGTCCCTCGTGGGCCGCGACATCTTCGAGAAACTCGTGAAGGGCTACACCGAGAAGCAGTGGGGCCGTGATTGCAAGGACCTGCCCGCAAGCATCATCAAGCGCCTTCCCTGCCGCTTTACCTACGACAACAACTACTTCAACGATCGCTACCAGGGCATCCCCATGGGCGGCTACACCAAGATGGTCGCCAACATGCTCGAGGGCGTCGAGGTGCGCTGCGGCGTGGAGTACAAGGAGCTGGCCGCCGCCGAGCCCGGTATCGCCGCCAGGACGATCTACTGCGGCCCCATCGACGCGTTCTACGACTTCAAGCTGGGCACGCTCGAGTACCGCAGCCTGCGCTTCGAGACCGAGACGCTCGAAGAGGCCGACCACCAGGGCGTGGCCGTGGTCAACTACACCGAGCGCGAGGTCCCCTACACGCGCATCATCGAGCACAAGCACTTCGAGTTCGGAACGCAGGACAAGACCGTCATCACGCGCGAGTACCCGGCCGACTGGAAGCCCGGCGACGAGCCCTACTACCCCATCAACGACGCCAAGAACGAGGCCCTCTACAGGCAGTACGAGGAGCTGGCGGCACAGGAGGGCGACGTGATCTTCGCCGGACGCCTGGGCGGCTACAAGTACTACGACATGGACAAGGCCATCGCCGCCGCCTTCGAGCTCGTCCGCAACGAGCTGGGCGTGGAGCCCACGGAGGCGTAAGAGCCCAACAGCCAAAGACTGATAGCCATTCAGGGATGTAGAAAGTCCGATGCAGCATCGCTGCATCGGACTTATTGTTGAGGGAGCGCTGCACGCCCACGTGCCCAAAAAGCAAAGACCCGGCATTAAACCGGGTCTCTAAAACTCATATGGTGCTCCATGGCGGATTCGAACCGTCGACCTTGGGATTAGAAGTCCCCTGCTCT
>CALBOJ010000006.1 GCA_937896835.1 uncultured Collinsella sp. | reverse complement strand
GTCGTAGGCTACGTGCACGCCCTCGCCGATGGCGTGGATGTCGTTAGCCTGCTGCTCGGGCAGGTAGGGGATACCCACACCGCCGGACAGATTGATAAAGGCGACATGTGCGCCTGTCTCGCGCTCCAGGCGCACGGCAAGCTCAAAGAGGATGCGCGCAAGCTTGGGATAGTAGTCGTTCGTGACGGTGTTGCTGGCAAGGAAGGCATGGATGCCAAAATTCTCGGCGCCCTTGGCCTTGAGCATGCGGAAGGCCTCGAAGAGCTGCTCGGTGGTCATGCCGTACTTGGAGTCGCCGGGGTTATCCATGATGCCGTTGGAGAGCTGGAACAGGCCGCCCGGATTAAAGCGGCAGCTTACCGTCTTGGGGATGGGGCCCGAGACGCGCTCAAAGAACTCGATATGGCTTATGTCGTCAAAGTTGACGATGGCGCCCAGTTTATCTGCAAGGGCAAAATCCGCCGCCGGCGTGTCGTTGGACGAGAACATGATGTCGTGGCCGGTGATACCCAGCGAGCGGGCAATCATGAGCTCGGTATAGCTCGAGCAATCGCAGCCGCAGCCGTATTCGTTGAGGATGGAGATGAGTGCCGGGTTAGGGTTGGCCTTGACGGCAAAGTACTCCTTAAATCCCGGATTCCACGCAAAGGCGTCGCGCACCTCTTGCATGTTGCGGCGGATGCCCGCCTCGTCGTATAGATGAAACGGCGTGGGGAACTGCTCGACGATATGCTCGAGTGTCTCCTTGTCCACAAACGGCTGCTTGGCCGCATATGCCTCGTTGGGGGTCAATGCCATGTCCCGTAAACCTCGCTATCCAGACGGCGCCATCGGCGCATTGAATCCGCATAGCGTGGACCCAATGTCCGGATAGCGCTCCCGCATTGCTGCAGACAGTCCTGCGAGTGTTTCCCGCAGGCCCACCAGGCTGTTCGTGCCCGAAAAACCCAGTTCGGCGGGTTTCGCCTCCCCGCGGGGTCAAAGTCTGCCGACTCGCCCGCGGCTCTTCGTGCCCGCGCCTCTATCAAGTGGTAAAGACCCTACCACGTTGCACTTTACCAAACAAGAGTATTCGTATATAACGTTTAAAAAATGCAGGGATATGCTGGAAATAAGGGTGCGGCAATCTTGCGGCACAATAAGATGGCAACTGGCGCGCACCTATGAAAGGAACCTTTATGACCGAGCTCCAAGAACTCCGCCGCTATCGGCGCGACTTGCACAGGATCCCGGAGCTCGACTTCGATCTTCCGCAGACTATCGCCTATATCGAGGGCGTGTTGGCGCCGCTCGCCTGCGAGGTGACCCGTCCGTGTCCCAGCTGCGTCTGCGCTTTCTTCGATGCCGGTACGGGCGCCGCACGTGCTACGGCGATTCGCGCCGACATGGATGCGCTGCCCATCGCGGAGGCGACGGGTGCGGATTTCGCTTCGACCCATCCCGGCAAGATGCACGCGTGCGGACACGATGGACACATGGCCATGGCACTTGCGGCGGCAACCTTCGTTGATCGCACGATTCGTGAGCAGCCGGGCGCCATTAAACGCAACGTGCTCTTTGTGTTCCAGCCTGCCGAGGAGACGACCGGTGGCGCCAAGACAGTGTGCGAGAGCGGCGTGTTCGAGCGCTATGGTGCCGACCGCATCTTCGGCTTCCATGTGTGGCCCGATTTGCCTGCCGGTACGTTGGCGAGCTGCCCCGGTCCGCTGCTAGCACGTTCGAGCGAGACACATGTGCACATTCACGGGACGAGTATCCATATTGCCAAGACCTACGGCGTTCCCGTTGGCGAATCGCACGATGCGGCATTGGCGGCTGCCAAGTTCTTGGTTTCCGAGCGCGAGCTCATGGACGAGCTGGGTGCCGACGAGCCCTGCATTGGCAAGTTCGGCCTGCTGCAGGCCGGCACCGTCTGCAATGCGGTGGCAGGGGAGGCCCATGTGGCTGGCAGCCTACGCGTGTTTACGGACGGCATGTTCGACCGTGCACGCGAGGGCGTGCGCCGCGTGTTGGACGAGGCCTGCGCCGCAACAGGCTGTACGTACGATCTCGACTTTGCCGAGGGCTATCCGCCAGTCGATAACGACCCCGAGCTGTTTGCCTGCATTGCGCCCGCCTTGTCCGAGCTGCAACTTGTGGATGAGCCGCTGCTGATCGCCGAGGACTTTGCGTTCTATCAGCGTCATCTGCCGGGCGTGTTCTTCTTGCTGGGCACGGGCGTGCCGGAGGGTCAAGAAAACCCGAGCGATTCGGATGGCTGTCCCGCCTATGCCGCGAGCGCTCTGCATACTGATACCATGCTCTTTGACGAGGAAATCCTACTCAAAGGCCTCGATGTCTACAAACGATTGCTTTTGCTTGGTTAATCGACGCGGGCGCATGTTCTCGAAAAAAAAGCGAACATATGTACGGTATAATAGAGATGTAAGTCTATAGAAACGTTTGACGTTATTAACGTAAGGCGATACTACGATTGCATCGTAATGAGCGCTATCGGGTCTGTTTTGAGTGGAGACAGGGGATGGCTTGAAATGTCGAAATCGTCGATTATCACAAGTGATGAGACTGCGCCCGATTTGTTGTCGCCGTTGACTCCCGGTGAGCTTCTCAAAGAGGAATTTCTTGTCCCTATGGGTATTTCTCAATATCGCCTTGCTAAGGAGACCGGGATTCCGGCTCAACGCATTGGGCAGATTATCTTGGGGAGGCGTCGTGTGACGGCCGACACCGACCTTCGCCTTTGCCGCTACTTTGGCCTGACAGATGGTTATTGGCTGCGCGCCCAGATGGCGTTTGATCTCGAGGCGGAGAAGAGGCGCATCGAACCGGAACTGGATAAGATCGTTCCTGTCCAGCAGGCTATCGCATTGTAGGGTTCAAAGATGTTGAGGTTGGAGTGACGATAGGGCGACGCCGACAATCTGCCGTTTATAGTCCGGGTGGATGCGGGTGTGGCTTGTTGTTGCTTCCGGTTATTGCTGTGAGCATTGGCGTGATGTTTGCGCTTGCCGGGTTGGCAGCAGCGGCGTTCGTGTTGCTGATTGTGGCCATTGGCGTGACGATTTGGCTTTGCCGCAATCGCGAGCAACGCCGTGCCGACGGTAAAACCAATGTTGGATGGACCATCTTTTTGGTTATTGCCTATCTGCTGAGCATCAGTTACCTGGCGTTCTTTATCCTGCTGCTCATTAGCACCTTTACCGGGGAATCCGTCACGGTGGGTTGATGTACTGCCAGCGGACGGTCGCGCAAAGTGCGTTTGCTCGGCGTTTGGATAACTGCATGGGCCGTTTACCGCAACCTTAGCTCACAGCTAATGAATTCAAGTTCAATCCTTCCTACGATGTGCTGTGTGCCGGCGCGGTAGCCGGATCGTAGGAAGGATGCATGATGAAAAAGCTCGAAAACGAAGTGCTGCTGAGCCGTCGCGCTGCACTGGGCGCATTCGCCACCGTCGCCTTGGGGGCTGCCGGTCTTCTTGCCGGTTGCGGTAGCGATAAGGCGACCGTCACCGAGGACGCTGGCGATGGCGACAAGAAGGAAGAGGCGAAGAAGGAAGAGCAGCCTACGACTGACCTGGCTGTTGGCACGACGGTGACCACGACTGCTGGCCTTTCCGTCGTCGTCGATTCCGTCCAGCCCGGTCTCACAAATTTTGACGGTTCGACCATGACGGGTATTCACGTCACGTACGTCAACAATGGCGATGAGGGCGCAGATTACAATATTTACGACTGGAAGGGCGAGGACGCCAACGGCGCTCAACAGAATCAGGGTTACTACAGCGAGGGCTCCGATGAGCTGCAGCCTGGTACCCTTGCCGCCGGTGGCTCCGTGGCGGGCAATATCTACTTTGATGGCGATATCAAGAAGGCACTGTATTTTGCCAACATGTTTGATAAGTCTGCCACTGCAAGCTGGGTGCTGGCCTAGCATGTCGCTACCGTTGCGCCGTATGGGAGGTGAAGCCGTATGCCCGATAAAAAGCTGACTGACGAGTTGCTCAATGAGCTCCTCGACGCGCCAAACATCGATGGCTATATCAAAGAACACGACTTTGCCGCCCCGTCGCTTTCGGACTACCTTAAGCAGCTGCTGCAGGAAAAGGGCTTAGAGCGTTCGCGCGTGGTGCGCATGGCCGACCTCAACGAGACCTTTGGTTATCAGATTTTTACCGGTGCGCGCCACCCAAGCCGTAATAAGGTGCTGCAGATTGCCTTTGCGATGGCGTTGACGCTCAAGGAGACCAACCGCGCTCTGACAGCCGCCGGGGTAAGCGTCCTCAACTGTAAGGACCGTCGCGATGCGATTGTCATCTTTTGTATCGATCGCGGCTGCAGCCTGCAAAAGGTAAACGAGGAACTGTATCGCTTTGGCGAGGAAACGGTGAGTTAGTGGCCGATGGCTGAGCCGGTTGTGTCACCAGAACAACCATGCAAACGAACGGGGTGCGGACAACATGGGGTGTCCGCACCCTGCGTTATGATGGACGCTATGGATACTCAGAGCCCAACATATTCCGATGACGAGCTGACTGCTTCACTTGTCGATCATTTGGCGTCGCTCAACCGCGATGACAGCTATCGTGTGGAGCGCGTGCTCAAGCTCTCGGATGTCGAGACGACCGAACTCGTCTATTTTGAGGGCTCTGGTGGCGGGTCTCTCGGTCCCTTTGTCCGCAAGCGCATCGATGCTTCGGCGCAGATTGGCGGAGCATATGAGCGCCTGTTTGCGGCCCAGCGCGCCGGTCGTCGTTTTGAGCACTTGCCCCGAATCGTCGATTGCCACCGTGTGGGCGACGAGCTTTGCGTGGTCATGGAATATATCGAAGGCGAGACGCTTGAGGCCCTGGTGGGACGTTTGGGCGCGACACCCGATTATGCTTGCGAGCTGTTTGGCGCCCTTTGTGATGCAGCCGATGAGCTCCATGCCGGCTTTGCGGCGGCCGGAGAGCATCCGGTGCCGGTGATTCATCGTGATTTGAAACCCTCGAACATTATCGTTTCGGGTGTCAGTTATACGGCAGATACCGGCATGACCTTCTCGTCGCTGGTGATTATCGACCTGGGAATCGCGCGGGTGTGGCGTGACGGGGCCGATGCCGACACGGTTAAGTTTGGAACGCGACCCTATGCGCCACCCGAGCAATATGGTTTTGGGCAGACGAGCGTGCGCAGCGATGTCTATGCGCTCGGCGCGCTTCTGTTCTTTTGTCTGACGGGGGCTGACCCTAAGCCGGGTCAGAATATGCGCGAGCAATGCGAGGCGTGCGACGTCCCCGTGGCGCTGGCTGATGTCATTTGCATGGCCATGGCGCTCGATCCGGCCAAGCGCTTTGGAAGTGCCGAGGCGCTCGGACACGCTGCGCGCGCGGCATACGGGCTGTGTCTGCCTGAGCCTGGCTCGAATAGCACGACGGCGCCTTCAATGGCGCAGGCTGCTCCGCAAATGGCGCCGTCTTTCGGGCGGCGGCCCAAGGAAGTCTCTTCGGTGGCTCCTCGCCGCAAGAGCCTGCTTTCACGGATCCCGGAACCCATTGGGCGTATATGGAACGGCATGATCTATGCGGCAACCTTGCTGCTACTGGTCGGAAGCCATTTTGCCGTATTCCAGCCCACGGGAGCCAACCGCAGCTATCCAACGTGGTTTTTGGCCCTTGAGTATTTTCTTATGGTCGATGGCATGGTGGTGCTCATCTCGTTTGGCGTGCTCGACCGCCGCAGGCTTCGGCGCCGCTTTCCCGTGCTTGATCGTTATCGGGGCCGTGAGTTTGTCACGCTGTGGCTTAAGGCGCTGGGAATTATGTGCGTCATCATGATCGTGATTATTGCCGTCGGCAACGCAACCGGCATAGTCGCTTAATGCAATGTACCGCTACTGCAAAGGGCCCCGATTGGGGCCCTTTGCAGTAGCGCTTAAATGCGGTTCATCTGGTTGCAACCTTGTTGTACCAGTCCTGCCTCGTGGGCGGGGCGAGTGCCCATCGCCATAGGTGTTGTGACGGTTAAATTGCTCCGTGCTTCGAAGCGCCGTCAATTATCACCACAGAATTCCGTCAACTGTCACCATAATTCGCCGTCAATCCTCACCACAAATTTCCGTCAATCGTCACCACGCAGCTGGTAAAATACATAATATTGGTAAGTCAAGAAGGAGGCTGTGTGGATAGGTATGTAGATAGATGCATCGATAAGGCAATCAGCCGTAATCTCAATATCTTCGGTGCGGTCCTTATTCAGGGTCCAAAGTGGTGCGGAAAGACCACTTCGGCTAGTCGTTTTGCTAATTCATCCTTGTCTCTTTCCGATCCGGCTGGAAATTATTCCGCTCTCCAGCTGGCACGGATCGATCCGGCGCAAGCATTAGCAGGGCGATCTCCCAGGCTCATCGATGAATGGCAGGAAGAGCCGAAGCTGTGGGATGCCGTGCGTTTCGAGTGCGATGCAAGGAGGGGAGAATCCGGTCAGTTTATTCTTACGGGTTCGGCAACGCCTCGGGATTCGATGCGGCCGATGCATAACGGCGTTGGGCGAATAGTTAGGTTGCGAATGGACACCATGACGATGTTCGAGCTTGGCGTTTCTTCTGGCGCGGTGTCGATTGGAACGCTTCTTTCCGGTTACCCTGCCAAGCAGGCTGTCGGGTCAATCTCCGGCATCGCCGGAATCGCCGATTTGCTGTGTCGTGGCGGTTGGCCTCAGGCGATGGGGAAAACGACTGACGATGCCATGCAGATAGCCGCTGCCTATGTTGATGGCGTATGCGAATCGGATGTTTCTAGAACTGATGGCGTTAAGCGCGATCCGGTCAAGGTCAGGTCTCTTTTGGCATCGCTAGCGCGGAATGAGTCGACGCTTGCTGGCTCAAAGTCTATTGACAAAGATATCGGTACCGGCGTTTCGAAGAACTCGGTCTCCAGATACATGGACGCCCTGAGACGAATCAATATCGTCGACGATATCCCCGCTTGGCATCCAGCGCTCAGGTCTCCGGTGAAGCTGCGGCAGGGGGCGAAGAGGCATCTCGCCGATCCTTCGCTTGCCGTTGCGCTGCTCGGAGCAAATCCGGAGTCGTTGGCATCTGACCCGAAGACACTGGGGTTGCTTTTCGAATCCCTCGTCCTGCACGACCTCAAGGTTTACGCCGCCGCAAATGACTCGTTGGTGTCCCATTACCACGATGCCGACGATCTCGAGGTTGACGCAGTTATCCACAGGCGCGATGGAACTTGGATTGCCGTGGAGGTGAAGCTTGGAAGCCCTCAAATCCCCGAGGCATCCGCAAATCTGCTTCGGCTGGAGCGAAAGCTGGTCGAGCGTGGCGAGAGGCCGCCTGTGGCAAAACTCATCATCATTGGGTTCGGCATGCCGGTTCATACAACGCCCGATGGCATCATCGTTGCTCCCGTTGACACGCTCGCGCCATAGCGTTGTGGTGGGATCATCTTGCCTTCGGAAGGGGTTTCAGTCTCAAGCGACTTTTCCAACACTCACTTATGCCTGCATGCCAATTCTGGTCTAGCAAGGCCAAAGAAAAGGGGTCCCGTTTGGGGCCCCTTTGCAGTTGCACTTAAATACGGTTCATCTGGCCGGCGACCTTGTTGTACCAGTCCTGCCACGTGGGCGGGCAGTACTTTTTGGCCGCTGCCGGGGTAAGGGTGGAGCCGTAGTTGGCGCCCAGATAGGCAACGTGAGCGGAGATGCCCTCGCTCCAGCTGCCAAAGCTGCGCCAACCGCCGCCACGGGCACTCCAGCCCCAGGCGTTGTAAGAATTGGCGCAATAAGCACCCTTGGTGCTCTCGATGCAGGCGATGGCGGGGGACCAACGGGGGTCGACACCGGTATTCCAAGCGGCGACGGCAAAGTTATAGCCCTGGCCTGCCATGGGGGAGCCGGCGAGATAATTGTCGATGCGGCTCGTCCACTCGTTAATGAACGAATCGTAATCGGAACTACCGGTATTGGAGTTGTTCACCGTGGTGTCTATGGTGGTGTTGGTGTTGGTGGCCTGGCTGCTGGAATTGCCGCCGCTTACGCCCTCGCCCGAGAGCTTCTCGGCGGCAGCGGCCTTATCGGCCTCAAGCTTGGCAAGCTCGGCGGCATTTTCCTGCTCGGCTTTTGCCTGTGCCTCGCTGCGGAGCTGCTGGGCCTGCGCCAGCGCATCCTCGGCGTTTTTCTGCTCTGCCTCAAGCTGAGACTTGGCCTGCTGGAGCTCGGCCTTGTTCTGCTCGAGTTCGGTTTGCATATTATTGAGCTCTTCGATCTCGTCGACGCTCGAGCTCGTGATCTGGTTGGTGTATTTGCAGGTCGTGATGAACTCACCCAGGCTCTGCGCATTGACCAGGAAGCTCACGATGGGATTGGTGCCTTTCTGATACTTGTACAGATCGCGCATGGCGGAGCTTGCCTTGGCCTGCTGCTCGGGAAGTTTAGCCTCGATTTCCTCGATGCTTGCCTCATTGGAGTCAATCTGCTTTTGCAGGTCATCGAGTTTGGTGCGGGCGTCGTTGTAGGCGCTCGTGGCGGCTTCGATCTTCTGCTGGGCTGCGGAAAGCTGGTCCTGCGTTGCCTGCGAGGCGGCATACGCCGCAACGGGGGAGAGCATCGGCGTGGCCGTCAGCGCAACGGCGAGCGCGGCGCTCGTGATGATACGAGCCGGCTTCGACGCAATGAGCGCTGCGGTGCGATGATTCGAATGCTGCATCCAGTCCCTCTGCAATCAATCGTAGGTTATGGTTCGAACGGTATTCTACTACTGCTTTCGACCTCAACTTGAACCTTAAAGGTTCCAAAGGGTCAAGTTGAACTTGAGGCTTTGGCTTTGACCTGCAGTTATGATGAATTGTTGAGAAACCATAGAGTTCAACTTTAACGTTACGGAACCCTGTCGAGAGGGTTTTTGTTTATCAAAAGTCGCCTCATGTGGGGTTTTGCAACTACAGGGTCCCATCACGGCGAGGGCGGATTTCATGCTGGACGATTACGTCGATTGCCATAGATACGGTGGAGCTTTGGGCGCCGGCGGCTTGGCACGCTAGAATAAATCAGTTGCGCAAAGACCGCCCCGTTGTGTGGGCAGTTCATGATAGGAAGTTTCCATGGCATTGCAGTTTACAGAGCGCGAGTTCATTCCCGTGCTGCTCGGTGGCGACATCAACGCCTATTCGGTGGCGCGCGCCTTCTATGAGGAGTACCAGGTCAAGAGTCTGGTCTTTGGCAAGTATCAGACGGGTCCCGCGTACCGCAGCCAGATTATCGACTACACGCCCAACGTGGATATCGATACCATGCCCGTGATGCTCAGGACCGTCAACGGCATTGCCCAAGCGCATGCCGATAAGACGATTGTCCTTGTGGGCTGTGGCGATAACTATGTTGCCCTCGTGGCTCAGGCCAAGGATGCCCATGAGTTGGCGGATAACATCGTCGCGCCTTACGCTCCCTATAGCATGCTTGAGCAGTGTCAGAAGAAGGAGATCTTCTACGAGCTGTGCGAGAAGCACGGCGTGCCCTATCCGCATACCTTTACCTTCACCATGGCGATGCTGAACGCCCAAGGCGAGGCGCCTGCCGAAGTGCTCGACCAGATCGATTTTCCCTACCCGATGATTCTGAAGCCTTCTGACGGCATCATGTGGTGGCAGCACGAGTTCGAGGGCCAGAAAAAGGCCTATGAGATTGCCGACCGTGCCGAGCTGGAACAGGTCATTCGTGACTCGTATGCCAGCGGCTACACCGACGACCTGATCTTGCAGGATCGCGTGCCCGGCAATGACGAGTACATGCGCGTGCTCACCAGTTATTCCGACCGCAACGGCAAGGTGCGCATGATGTGCCTGGGTCACGTGCTGCTCGAGGAGCATCAGCCTCACGGTGTCGGCAACCACGCCTGTATCATCACCGAGCCCAATGACGAGCTCATGGGCGGCGTGCGCAAGTTGCTCGAGGACCTTCACTTTGTGGGCTATTCCAACTTTGACGTTAAGTACGACGAGCGCGACGGCTCGTTTAAGTTCTTCGATTTCAACACGCGCCAAGGTCGCAGCAACTACTACGTCACTAACAGCGGCTTTAACGTTGCCAAGTATGTGGTGGACGAGTATGTGTTCAACCGCCCGTTTGAGCCGGAGTTTGTGACGGCGCAGGACGAGGCGCTGTGGATGGTCGTCCCCATGGGGGTCGTCGACAAGTACGTCAAGGATCCCGAGCTGCGCGCTAAGGTGCATCGCCTGGACAAGGAAGGCAAGGGCGCCGACCCTTCGTTTATGAAGGGCGACTTTGTCTTTAACCGCTGGCTGCGCATGTGGCACACCAAGCTGCGCCACTTTAAGCTGTTCAAGACGTATTACAAGTAGATGAGTGCGGCGCCCGTCCGGTTTACATCGGGCGGGCGCGGGTATGATACGCGCAATTGCGCAAGCGTCACCAAGGAGGCGGCGATGGAAAAGCTGGGAGTTATCGGCGGCATGGGCGCCGAGGCCACGTCATATTACTACGACCAGGTGGTGCGTCATACGGCTGCTGCCTGCGATCAGGAACATATCGACATGGTGGTGCTCTCCAAGTCGACCATGCCCGACCGCACGCTGGCCATTAAGACCGGCGAGCATGCCAAGCTGCTGGCGACCATGAAAGAGTGTGCCCAGGCACTCGAGTCGCTGGGCTGTGCGCACATTGCCATTCCCTGCAACACGTCACACTACTTCTACGACCAGATCCAGTCGTTTACGAAGGTGCCGATTATCCACATGCCGCGTGAGTCGGTGCGCTATGCCCTTGCGGGTGCGGTGATGGGGGAGTGCGAGTTCGACCCCAACCTGAGTATGCCGGCCGAGCCGGTGCGCAAGATTGGCATCATGGGCACCGACGGAACCGTGGGCGCGGGCGTCTACGGCCGCGAATGCGAGGCCGCGGGTGTTGAGGTTGTCTATCCCAGCGAGAAACGTCAGAACGATGTGATGTCGCTTATCTACGATGATGTGAAGGCCGGACGTGAGCCCGATATGGATAAGTTCGACCGCGTGATGTGGGAGTTCGCCCGTAGCGGCTGCGACCGTGTCATTCTGGCCTGCACCGAGCTATCGGTGCTGCAGAAGTATCGAGAGATGCCCGAGATCACCCTCGATGCCATGGATGTCCTGGTGCGCGAATCCATCATCCGCAGCGGCGCCCCCTACCGCCTCTAGCTTCCGACCTGTCAAAAAGGGACAGGTTAATTTTGGTAGGTTTTATCTGGTGAAACAGTAAAGGCCTCGGCTCGTTTGGTGCGAGCCGAGGTCTTTTGCGTTGGGCGGTTGCTGCCGGTGGCGAACTAGAACAGGAAGCCGATGGCGATGAGGGCGATGCTGACGATGAGCACGGCGATGTCCAGGCCCTTGATGGGGTAGCGCTTGTACGAGCTGGCGCGTGTACGCAGATAGAAGCCGCGCTGTTCTGCCGCCAAGGCTGTGGCATCGGTCTTGCTCACGCTCGAGATGAGCAGTGGCACGCACAGTGGCAGCATGAGCTTAAGCTTCTTGATGGGGTTCTTGGTGTCGTACTCGACGCCGCGTGCGGTCTGCGCTTCCATGATGGCGTTCATCTCCTGACCAAACACCGGCACAAAGCGCAGCGCCGTGGTAAAGGTGAAGGCATAGCGATACGGCACGTGCAGCACCTCGACGCAGGCGTTGGCGAGGTCGTTGAGCTTGGTCACCATAAGCATGAGGATGAGTGGCAGCGCCACGCCCAACAGGCGTAGGCAGGCCTTCGATCCGGTAATGAGGCCCGTGTCGGTGATAAAGCCCCACACTATGTTGCCGTCGCGCATAAAGGCCAGCTGGAGCACCAGCATGATAAGCGCGAGCGGAATCAGCAGCTTGAGTAGCGAGAGCAGACGGTCGACGACACCGGCATAGGCGCCCAGTGCGAGGGTGAGTGCCAAAAAGCCCAACAGCGCCACGTAGGTGTCGGACAGGAAGATGCCGATGATGATGGCGGCGGCAAGGCCCAGTTTGACGACCGGGTTCAAGCGGTGCAGCAGTGTGTCGCCCGGCATATAGTCGATGACGTTAACCACGGTGGACCATCTCCTCGGTAATGCGAACGATATCGGTGACCTCGCTCACCTGTGCAAAGACGGGAGAGACGGAGGATGCCAGGCGGCGCGAGAGTTCAATAACCTGGGGAGGCTCCACGTAGGCACGCCGCATGAGATCGATGTTCGAGAATAGCTCGTGCGTGCGGCCGCGGTCGAGGATGTGACCGTCGGCCATTACTACGATACGCTCGGCAAAGTCGGAAACAACTTCCATATCGTGGCAGACCATAATCACGGCGCAACCGCGCTCGGCCATGGTGCGCACTGTTTCCATGACGGTCATGCACTCGCGGTAATCAAGGCCGCTCGTGGGCTCGTCGAGCACGACGATCTTGGGCTCAACCACTACGACGGAGGCAAGCGCCACCATTTGTCGCTGGCCGCGCGAAAGCGAGAAAGGTGCCTCATCGGCAGGCAGGCCAAAGCGGTCGATAACAAGTTGAGCACGACGCAGAGCCTCGGCGCGGTCCATGCCGCCAAGTTCCAGGCCAAAAGCGACCTCGTCGAGTACGGTATCCTTGCAGATCTGGCGGTCGGGGTTTTGGAAGAGCGTTGCGACCTCGCGGGCAATGCGGCTCGTGGGGACCGCGGCGGTATCCAGCCCCGTAACGCGCACGCTGCCCGAGGCGGGCTTAAGCAGGCCTGTGAGCAGCTTGGTGAGCGTGGTCTTGCCGGCGCCGTTTTGACCGACGATGCCCACGAGCTCGCCAGGATAGAGCGTCAGGCTAAGGTCGTGTACGGCGGCTCCGCCATTGGGATAGGCAAACTCAACATGGTCGAAGGTGAGTACGGGTTCGGCGTCCTTGGCATGAGGGCGCAACGACGGTGCATGCGGGGAACCAGCGGGCGCCTGAATGTCGCTGCTTGCGTGTGCGGGGTCGACGATGCCCGAAATCAGGCGCTCGGCCTCATCGACATCCAAGCAAGGGGTACCGCTTACCAGGCCATCGGCCTGGAGGCTATTGAAGATACGCGTGACGCGAGGGCAGTCGACGCCGATGGTACGGAGCTCGTCGGTATGCGCGAAGACCTCGTGTGGCTCGCCCTGCAGCGCGATTTCGCCATGGTTGAGCACGAGCACGCGGTTGCAGTACTCCGAGAGCAGGGCGACCTTTTGCTCAACGACGACGATGGTGATGCCGAGTGCACGGTTGGCTTCACGCAGGGTCTCGAAGACCAGCGTGGAGCTGGCGGGGTCGAGTGCCGCGGTGGGCTCGTCGAGAACCAAGACGCGCGGACGCATGGCGAGGATGGCGGCGATGGCCACCTTTTGCTTCTGTCCGCCCGAGAGGGTGGCGATCTCGCGGTCACGCAGGTCGCTGATGCCGACGGTCTCGAGCGTTTCACTCACGCGCCGCTCGATCTGGTCGTGGGGAACGCCAAAGTTCTCGAGGCCAAAGAGCATCTCGTCCTCGACGACCGAAGCGACCATCTGCGTGTCGATATCCTGCAGCACACTGCCGACGATTTGCGACACGTCGGTGAGCGAGGCTTCGCAGGTGTCGTGGCCGTCTACCATGACGGCCCCAAAGAACGTGCCGGTGTAGTGGTGGGGCACGGCACCCGACAGGCAGGCGGCAAGCGTGGACTTGCCGGCGCCCGAGGGCCCGATGATGCCGATGAAATCTCCCTTGTTCACGCTGAGCGAGATGTGGCTGAGCGCCCGCTCGGTCTGCGTGCCATAGGAGAACGAGACATCGTCGACGTTGATGATCGTTTCCATGGATACCTTTCATAGTCATTGGGGACGTTCTTTAATGACTAGTCGTTTAAGAACGTCCCCAAGAGTTAACTGTTTGGGACAGTCTTTGCCGGTGGAGCACGGAGACGGCTTTACGAGGGGCCCCAGGTTGGCGCGAAAGAGGAGCGAAGCGTACTTGGGTACGCGAGCGACGAATGAACGCCAAGATGGGGTGGCTCGTAAAGCCGAGCAGGTTAGTTGAGCTTCAGGGCCTTCTGAATGGGCAGATAGAGGGCGCCGACCAGAATGGCGTTAAAGACGGCGGTCATGGCGACGACGGGCAGCATAGCGGCGGCGAGCTCGCCGACCACGCCAAGCATGGCCATCTTGATAACCATGAAGATGACGCCGGAGACAAAGGTGGTCACGAAGGTAGCGACGATGGCGACGGCAGGCTTGACCTGACCGTTCTTGCCGGCGGCGTTGACGATGCCGGCCATGAGCATGGCGGCGATGCCCTCGGCGGCAAAATCGACGAACGGCGAAGTGGTGGTAATCTGGATCACGGCAGCCGAGATGAGGCCAATGACGAGCGCCTGGCCGATGTTGGGGCGAACGACCAGGATGGTGAGGCAGAAGGCCGAGATGATGAACTCGGGGCTGATCATGCCGCCCGAGATGCCCGAGATTGCCTTGCCGACGGTAAAGTTGAGGATGAAGCCGGCGGCGAGCAGGATGGCGAGCAGGACGAGGGCGCGGACATCGAGTTTGCCGCGATCGGCGGTCTGGACGGTGCGGGGCTGGGTGGCGGTGGTGTTCTGAGACATGGTGAAAATCCTTTCGAAAAGGGGATTGCAAGAGAAAAGCGGAGGCGCGTGATGCGAATGCGATCGGGCTCGAGATAGAAAAAAGCCCCCGGTCGAAACCGGAGGCCTTCCAATCACCTAGAGCGCAAAAACAGGCGTGAGGGACTCACTGTCGACCGATCGTATTCGCATCACGCCACCACCAGTTGTTGAGAGACGTCATCGTGTTCTTCATGTTGGTGGCTCCTTTCGTGATGCCGTGGCGCGGTCGCACCTAGTTGCTGTTGCGCTGCACTATAGCACAGCGAAGTGTATGCGGGGAAATCTTTTTTAAAAAGATTTCAGGCGGGTTTCCCGTCGGTCAAAAGAGCGGGCTAAGCGGGCGAGGCTGCCATTGCTGCCTTGTCCGCTCAGCTAAGACATGAGGGCTTTAGGCCTTCTTGCGACGATAGATCACGTAGGCGCAGACACCGATGATGACGACGGCGCCAACGGCCATGGCGGCCATGTTGTTGCCCTCGGACTTCTCCTCGGTGACCTCTTCCTCTTCGGCCTCGGGCTCGGCCACGTCCTCATCGGAAAGGGCCTCGTCGGCGTAGGTGATGGACTCGACCAGGCAGTCGTTGTCAGCATCGTAGTCACTCGGGACGAACTCCTCGGAGAAATCGCCCTCCTGGAGGTAGTCGCGCATCTCCTCGAGCATGGCCTTGCACTTAACATAGGTGTTCTTGGTTGCAGCCTTGCCGGCCTTGTTGGCCAGGGCGGTGCGGGCTTCGGTGCCTTCTTCGGCCTGCATGGCCTCGTCGACGGTCAGGTTCTGCTCGATGAGCTCCTTCTGCAGGGCGTCGAGATAGGCGCGGACGCCGGTGGCGCAGTGGTCGCGGTTCTCATAGGCGAGCGTGTTGATGTCCATGAGGACGTAGTTGATGGAGTTCTTGGGCTCCTCGTTGTTCACGACGTCTTCCTCTTCGCAGTGATCGAAGGAGACATCCTGATCGCTGAAGTAGGGGCTGACCTCGGTGAGCAGTGCGGAATAGAGGGGGATAGCGACGGAGAACTCGGCGTTGGAGAGCATCTCCCACTGGATGGTCGCGATCTCGGGGTCCATGCCGTGACGGATCTGGAAGGTGTGGATTTCGGTGTTGCGGTTGGAGCCGATGGCATACGCGCCGTCGGTGTTGGCGTTGAGGCCGGCGACATTCTCGCCGCGAGCGGCGAAGGAACGAATCATCTCAAAGGTGTTCCAGTCGGACTTGCCGGGCGTAAAGAACAACGGCTGCATTTCGTGGACCAGGGCGCCGGTCGTCGCGCGAGCGTCTTCGCGCTCGTCCTTGACGATCTCGTAGTCGGTGCCCTCAGCAAGCGGAGCCATGAAGTAATCGCGGCCCTGGATATAGCGCGACCACTGGTGCATGCCGGCCTCGCCAATCTCCTCGCCGTAGGTCTTGGCGACGTCGAACTTGCCGTCGGTGTACTCGGCAAAGCCCTTCTCCTTAGGCATAGACTCGATGCCCTCGGAGTGGAGGCAGTTCTCGGTGTCGTCGAGGTCGACGTCATAGGTGAGGTTGCCGATGTTGGGGTTGAGCGAGGCGCTATCGTCAGTGAGCCTCATGGCGATCCACTGATGGCCGGAAAGCGCTGCAAACAACCAGGTCTCGTTGTTGTCGGCAATGATGATCTGGTCGTTGGAGCAGACGCCCTGCTCGTCAATCAGGCTGCCGAGGAGCTCGACACCCTCGCGGGCCGTGGCACTCTCGCCCAGAATGACGCTGGCGTAGTTGTATTCGCCAATGCCAGTCTCCTCGGTGATGGGGTCGGCCTCTTCGGCCTTCTCGTTATAGGAGGTGCTCAACGTGGCAGAGCAGGAGACACCCTTCTCGTTGATGCCTGCCTCGGAATATGCGTCGTAGCGATCTTCCCACTGCGAGGGGTTGTCGCGAACGAAGGTGTAGCGGTAGGTTGCGCCCTTGGACTTGTACTCAAAACCGGACTCGACCGAGGTGTACTCGTTGCCGTCCTTGTGTGCGGGCTCAATGCCAAAGTGCTTGATGTAGCGCGGACCGAAGTCCTCGGAACGGCCGTAGTACGTGTTGCCGTCTGCCGTGAGCTTGCTGCCCATGTAGATCTGGGTGCAGGCGAGTGCCGAAGTCGGCATGGCCATGATAGCCGCTGCTCCAAACGCAAGGCCGCAGCCGAGCTTCTTGAGCGTGTTGACAGGATGAGTAAACCTCATAATCCCTCCCAACTGTTGAAACCCCGCGAAACCGTACGGAGTTTCAGCTAATAAATACATCTACTAGCCTAAAGGAAGTGTAAAGAGTATTCACTCGACAACAGCCTTTGCTCGATGAGCGTGAAGAAATATACGATGAACGGATAATAATACTCATTTTATGGCTTTAGTTAAATAAAGGCACCCTGCATTTACTGTAGCTGAATAAAGCATTAGACGGCGGTCAAAAAGAAAACTCTCCCGCTGTTTAGGATTTGCATAAACAGCGGGAGAGTCGATAACTGGATGAATATCATACCAATGTTGATTTACTTCTTTCGGCGGTGAATCACGTTGATGGCGTAACCGACGAGCATGGCCAAGACGATGACAATAAAGCCGATCAGGGGATTGTCGTTCATAGGGTCCTCCTATTTTCCGAGCGGGGAGAATTCGTCGACGATGAGGTCGAGGCATTGCGGAAGCGCGCGGGCTCCAAAGACGCCCAAATTGCTGGAGATAATCTCGCCATCGAACTGCATGCCCAGTGACGGGGTGCAGGTGATCTTGGCTTCCTTGGTCTGGATGATCTTGAACTGTGGGCGCCCGAGTACCTTGCCGGCGGGGTCAAGCGCAGCGGTGATCACGGTAGGCAGCAGCTGCACGGTGCGCACGGGTTCGATGACCGCAATGTCGACCATGCCGTCGTTCATGCGGCAGTTGGGGAACAGGTTGATGTCGTTTTGGATGACCGAGGTGTTGCCGGCCATGCAGCAGATGCCATCGAGCTCCTCGACAATGCCGTCATGTTCAATCGTAAAGTGCGCCACCGTGGGGTTGGGCGTAGCGAGCGCGGATAGGAAGTAGGCGATCTCGCCGATGTCGTTTTTGGTGGGGGCGGCCTTCATCATGATCTCGGCGTCGTAGCCCGAGCCGGCGATGATGATGAAGCCGTGGCGCTTTTCGTTGCCGTTCTCGTCGAGCCAAAAGAGCTCACCCATATCCGCCTTGACGGTACGGCCGACGCGGCAGGCCTTGGCGAGCGCCGCGGCCTCGGGGGCATTGCCGATGTTGTTGAAGAACAGGCAGGCCGTACCGGAGGGGAAGACGAGCGTGGGGACACCGCATCCGCGCATCTGGTCGAGCACGTTGGAGACGGTGCCGTCGCCGCCCGAGACCACCACGCGATCAAACTCGCGCACATCTGCCACGGCGTCTTCGGGCTCCATACCGTCGCCGATAAAGCGCATCACGACCTCGTCGCCGCCCTGCGAGAGGGCGTGCGTGAATGCGAAGATTTCATCTGAGCTGGGGCCCGATGCCGGGTTGTGGATGATAAGGCAGCGCATACTTACGTTCCCGTTCTGTGACTAACCGAGTATAGTTGTAAGGCAATGCCGATATCCTACCCGTGTTTTTCGGGCCTAACCTTATTCGATGGGTTGATATGTACATTTCCACACATCAGGCTCTACTCGACTTTTGCCAGCGCGCCTGCGAGTTCGACGCGATTGCCGTCGATACCGAGTTTTTGCGCGAGCGCACGTTCCATCCGCGTCTGTGCCTGGTTCAGATTGCCACCCCTGCCGAGAGCGTCGCGGTCGACCCCCTAGTGATCGATGACCTGTCGCCGCTCGCCGAGCTTATGGCCGACGAGAGCGTGACCAAGGTGTTCCACGCCTGTTCGCAGGATATGGAGGTCATGCTCCATACTGTGGGCGTGCTGCCGCGTCCTATTTTTGATACGCAGGTCGCCGCCGCCTTTTTGGGCGAGCGCCAGCAGATTTCCTACGGCGCGCTCGTGCAGACGTTTTGTGGCGTCTCTCTGCCCAAGACCGAGTCGCTGACCGACTGGTCGCGCCGCCCGCTGACCGACAAACAAATTGAGTACGCGATCGATGACGTCAAGTACCTGATCGTGGCCTATACCGAGATGATGAGCCGTCTGCGCGAGCTGGGCCGCGTGGACTGGGTGATCGACGAGCTGCGCCCGCTGGCCGACGAGTCGCATTATCGCGCCGATCGCCACGAGGCGTTCCGCAAGGTCAAGCGCATCAGCTCGTGCAGTCGCCATCAGCTGGGCATCGCGCGCGAGCTCGCCGCCTGGCGCGAGGACCGCGCCGAGCGCCGTAACATCCCGCGCAAGTGGGTCATGTCTGATGATACGCTGCTGGCGCTTGTGAAGCGCAACCCCGTGCGCGTCGAGGAGTTCCGCAGCATTCGTGGCACCGACCAGCTGGGGGAGCGCGACGTGGACGGCGCGCTCATGGCCATCAAACGTGGCGCAAGCTGCCCGCACGACCGTCTTCCGCTTATGGTGCGCGGACATCGTCAGATCTCGCCGGAACTGGAGAGCGTGACTGACCTCATGTACGCGCTTATTCGCCTGGTTGCCGAGCGCTCGGGCGTGGCGACCTCGGTCATTGCCTCGCGCGATGACCTGGCCGACTATATCGAGCATCCCGAGCAGAGTCCCTTGCGCGAAGGCTGGCGCTTTGAGCTCGTGGGCTCGCGCCTGGACGATTTGCTTTCGGGCAACATGGGGCTCACCGTGAAGGACGGAAAAATCGAACTCTTATAGTTACGCGGTTTTACCAAACCGCGTAACAGCTCGACGCTGCAAACGGCCGAGAGCGGCAATCTGACGTTCAATCGTCGCTCGCGTACCAAAGTACGCGTCGCTTCTCTTTCACGTCACCTTGCTCGCTCTCGGCCGTTTTCGCTGACGATGCCAAAACTTCGATGCTGACTTGCTTTCCGGTTGAGTGGGTAGAATGCCTCCAACGTGTAACTCGATTCGGAGGAATTCGCATGCCTTATTACTATGGATACGGCTTTGGCATCGACCCACTGTACCTGTTGGTTGTTCTTGTCTGCACGGTGCTCGGTCTTGCCGCGCAGAGCTATATCAACTCGACGTACAAGACGTGGTCCAAGGTTCGCTCGGACGGCGACACGGGCGCTACGGTCGCTCGCCGCATGCTCGACGCCAACGGTTGCAACGCTGTGGGCATCAAGGGCGTTGCCGGCGAGCTCACCGATCACTACAACCCGCAGGATAACAATCTGTATCTCTCGGACGCCAACCGTTCGGGTGGATCGGTCGCAAGCGTTGCCGTCGCCTGTCACGAGGCGGGCCACGCTGCGCAGCGTCAAAGTGGTTACGCCATGATGAAGGTGCGTACTGCCCTGGTCCCGGTCGTCAACTTTACTCAGAACACCTGGACCATCGTGCTGCTTATGGGCTTGTTCATGAACATCGCGGGGCTCACGACCCTCGCGCTGATCTTCTTCTCGTTTAGCGTGTTGTTCCAGCTGGTTACGCTGCCGGTCGAGATCGATGCCAGCCGCCGCGCTGTGGCCTACATTGAGCAGTCGGGCATGAGCTCCAAGCAGGTCAACGGTGCCAAGAAGGTGCTGACGGCAGCTGCGCTTACCTATGTGGCAGCGGCGCTCACCTCGATTATTCAGCTGCTCTACCTTATGGCTCGCTACAACAGAAACTCCAACCGATAAGAACTTGGACTGACAGGCGCCGCGGGGATTTGTGTCCCCGCGGCGCTGTACTATGTGTGGGACTTGAATTTGCACAGGGCCGGAGCCCGTGTGCACGATGACGAAAGGAGGCTGCGTGGCAGGCTGGAATCTAACCGGCAATGCCGTTTCCGCCGAGTTCGACGGTTCGGACGAGCGGGAGCGCAAAGAGCTCAGCGTGAGCCAGGCGGTGGAGATCGCCGCCGGCGCGCTCGATGCCATTCCGCAGCTGAGCGTCCTGGGCGAGGTCACGGGCTTTCGTGGCCCCAATGCCCGAAGCGGCCACTGCTACTTCCAGATCAAGGACGACTCGGCCGCCGTCGATTGCATCATCTGGAAGGGCGCCTATCTCAAGCGCACCTTCGACTTGCGCGACGGTATGCAGGTGAGCTTTAAGGGCAGCTTCAATCTCTATAAGCCCACGGGCCGTATGAGCTTTGTCGCCCGTTCGTTCTCGCTGGCGGGGGAGGGCCTGCTGCGTCAACAGGTGGCACAGTTAGCCGAAAAGCTGCGCCGCGAGGGGCTGATGGACGAGTCCCGCAAACGTCGCATTCCGGTGTTTTGCTCGCGCGTGGCGGTCGTCACCTCGCTTTCGGGTGCCGTGATCGACGACGTCAAGCGTACGCTGCGCCGTCGAAACCCACTTGTCGAGCTCGTTTGCGTGGGTGCCAAGGTCCAGGGCGAGGGTGCGCCAGCAGAGCTTATTGAAGGCTTGCGCCGCGCCGCCACCATTACGCCGGCGCCCGATTGCATTTTGCTCGTGCGTGGCGGCGGTTCCTTCGATGATCTTATGACCTTTAACGACGAAGAGCTTGCTCGCGCGGTGGCGGCCTGTCCCGTGCCTGTGGTGACCGGTATCGGCCACGAGCCCGATACCTCGATCTGCGATATGGTGAGCGACCGTCGCGCCTCCACGCCAACGGCGGCGGCAGAATCCGTGGCACCGGCTATGACAGAGCTGGAGGATGTGCTCGAGACGCGCCATCAGCGCCTAGGTGCTGCGATGGCTTCGATGATCGGGTCGGATCAGGTCGATCTGGAGATGCTCGATCAGCGTGGTCGACGTGCCTGGGATACCTATACGGCGCGCTTGGGCGATGCGCTCGATGCGGCTGCGTGCCGCCCGTGCCTCAACGACCCCACATTTATGGTCGAGCGTCGCGAGTCTGAGCTTGCCCTGACGGCCGATCGCCTGTCGGGCGCCATAGCGCGCTCGGTCGGGACATTCCGCTCCAACTTTGAGCACCTGCCCGAGCACTTGGTCGCAAGCACCTCGGGGCTCGATGGCAAGCACCATGCGCTCACGCTCGCGAGCTCCCGTCTGGAGCATCAAGGGCGCACGATGTTGAGCAAGCCTGCGTCTGACTTAGGCCGTGCAGCGGCCTCGCTCGACGCCCTGTCGCCTCTCAAGGTGCTCGCCCGTGGTTACTCCATCGCGTACAGCGATGACGGTGTGGCTACGAGTGCTAAGACGTTTAAGCCTGGTGACGCTATCCGCGTGCGCATGGCGGACGGCAACGTGGCGGCAACCGTCGATGCGGTTGAGTAGGCCGCGTTTCACAGTGACAGACCTTTAGGAAAGGAAACAGATATGGCAGAGAAGACCCCGGTCGAGCAGCTTACGTACAAGCAGGCCTCGCAGGAGCTGGAGCTCATCATCCGCAGCTTGGAGTCGGGCGACATGGAGCTCGAGGAGTCGCTCGAGAGCTACACCCGCGGCGTCGAGCTTCTTAAGAGCCTGCGTACCCGCCTGACTGATGCCGAGCAGAAGGTCTCGGTGCTCCTTAAGGACGTCGACGGCAACGACGTGCTCGCCGACGGCGAAGCCGCCAACACCGACGACAACCTCTCGTTCTAACCATCTCGCAGTCCACTTTGGGGTAGTCTTTTTGGGACGGGGCTTTTTTGACTACCTCTTGTCGGCTGCCTCGCCGAGCACTTGCGTTTGCGAAAAAGTAGTCAAAAAAGCCCCGTCGCAAAAAGACTACCCTGGTGGCTTGGCCATTGGAGGTGAATGTTGCTTGCCTTTTGGCGTGTTAGGTGAGTTGAGGCGCTATCGCTGGTCGATTTCACCGGGTTCAACCATTATTTCTAGCGTGTGTAAATATTCATCTTGATTGTCAGATATGTATTCGCTTACATACCAGAATTCTAGAAGAGGCCCTGCGGCAATGAGATGATTCTGGTCCATGAATTCATTCATTTCCTTCCATATTGTCGGCGTTATTTCTGCAGGTCCGGTGGTTGTCCTGCAAAGATAGTCGCCTTCTGGGAAAATCTCGCACCCTTTATCGTCGATTGATCCGAGTGAAAGCAGCGTCTTCTCTGCTACCAGGCAACCGTCGGCGCTTCTGCGCGATGGGTCAAGGATGAAGCATGGAACCGTGTGTATCGAATCGATTTCCATCCCGAGTTCTTTCATGCGCTTAATGGTGGCGTAGGGAATTATGTCGCCGCTTAGCTCATCCTCGCTTACGATGACATATCCTCGGGGTCCCTTATGAACCACCCTCGACTGTTTTTCCTCGCGTGCTCTTAACGACATGGATATGTTCTGCATGCAATGCTCGATCTTTCGGCGCCGTTGCGATAGTTTTGCTATGGCTGCGTCGATGCTATCAAGTTCGTTGCTGAACAGTTCAAAGCTCGTTTCGAGTGAATGGTTATCTAGGAAAGATCTGATTTCGCTAAGCGTGTAGTTCATATTGAGCATTGACATGATGATGTTGAGTCTGCCGAAATCGTCCTTCCTGTATTCACGGTAGGCATTCGCCCCGCGCTTTGGGGCAACTAAACCAATTGCCTCGTAATAGCGAAGAGTGTCTGCGCTTACGCCGTAGAGGCCGGCCGTCTGCTTGATATTAAGGGAAAACTCGCGTTCCATGTCACACCTTCCGACTGCCCTAGGGCCACTCAAAACCTTGGAGCTATTCTAATGTTTGTTACTCCGTCATTGTCGGGCAAGCGGTCGTTTTGACGAGGTGAACGGTCTTAAGCGCTTGGTATCCAGCTGATATTCCATCGAAACACGTCGTTGACCTTTGACTTTCTCCATATTCTAAGATGGTTTCAAGCCAGCTAGCTTAAATCATATCGATCTAGCATCTTAATTGTGAGGAAGGACAAGCAATGAAGGTCAAGACTAGGACGGGTATAGTTTCGGGCAAGACGCTCGAAAACGGGGTTGAAGCTTTTTTGGGCATTCCCTATGCAAAGCAGCCGGTAGGTGATCTTCGTTGGCGTGCCCCTGAGCGCCTTGATGATTCCGATGAGGAAATTGAATGCGTGGAATTCGGGCATTCTGCCAGGCAATTTATCGATGAAGTTGAACTCGCTTCGCTTCATGAGCAAGGGGAGGATTGCCTGAGCCTTAACGTGTGGGTCAGGGGACACGCACGCAAGAACCTTCCTGTCATGGTATATATCCATGGTGGTGCCTACTTCTCAGGTGGATCTGCCGACCCGCTATATAACGGCTCCAATTTTGCGGCAGCGAAGGATGTCGTTATTGTTTCGATTAACTACCGTCTGAACTTGTTTGGGTCGCTGCTGCTCGATTGCCTGCCGGGCGGAGAGGACTACAAAGACGCCGGCTATCTTGCCATTCTTGATCAAATCCGTGCGCTCGAGTGGGTGCATGAGAATATTTCGGCCTTCGGCGGTGACCCCAATTGTGTCACGCTTTTCGGTGAGTCGGCAGGCTCTTCCAGCCAGGCTCTTCTTTCTATATTGCCAGAGGCAAATAAGTATTTCCAACGTGCGATTTTGGAGTCCGGCCCTATCCAGCTTTATAAGACCCGCGAGCGCGGCGAGTACTTTGCTCGGGAGTTCGCCGAAATCATGGGATGCAAAACCGCCCAAGAGCTCTTAGCGAAGTCGGCAGACGAGCTCATTGAGGGCATGCAGGTGTGGTGCGATCGTCATACCTACGAAGTGTCGCTAATTTTCTCGCCGGTTTGCGACGGGTCTTTTCTTCCCAAGAAGCCGATGAAGGCCTGGGCGGAGGGCGCAGCCAAGGATATCGATATCATGATTGGATGTACCGAGGACGAGTTTACTTATTTCCATTTCTATTTCGATGACCTTCCCGGATTCTGGCACGGCCAATTCCCGATTCATTTTGATGATCAGATTGATATCGATTACTGGGAGCAAGCATATCGAAAGGCATGGCCTGAGCGCGATTTTGCCGAGAATTACACCAATTTTATGAACTCAACCGGTTTCTTTGTCGGCACCGACCTTATGGCTGAAGAGCAGTCGGCGTTTAAGCCCGTGTACAACTATTTGTTCCGTTATAAATCTCGTGTCGAGGGAATGGGTTCTTGCCACGCAATCGAGGTGCCGTTCGTTTTCAAGAATCTTGATACCGCGAGTGGTCTGATGTTTACGGGTGACAATCCTCCAGCGCATCTCGCGGATGAAATGAACGATGCGTGGTTCAGCTTTGCGAAGACGGGCAAACCGTTTGTTGAGGGCAAGGCACCATGGGACCCCTATACCGCTGAGAACCACATTCATATGGTAATTGACGAAAACGAGTGGAAGCCGGTGCATTCGCTGCATGCCAAAGAAGATTCGGTGTTCCGTCCTATGTACGAGGTACTACTCAACGATTAGTGAAAGAAGCCGCAATGGAGTGGGCTAATTAGCCCCATTGAATTCAGCTTGAACTATCCCTGCGTAAGGAGAAAGAAATGGCTCAAGAAGAAAAGCTATCGGGTTATCGGTGGATGATCTTATTCGTAGTTTGCCTCATTTGCTTCATGGCAAACTTCATGCAATATCAGGTTTCAGCATGGGGTGTCGTCGTGATGACGACTCTCGGCATCGATGCCGGTGGGCTTACCAATCTCATGTTGATGCCGATGCTCACCGCTGTGTTTTTGTCGATTCCTGCAGGATCTCTTGCTGATCGCTACGGCGTTAAGCTTGTCGTGTCAATTGGCATGGTGCTTTCTGCTGTAGGCGGCTTTCTGCGTTATTTCATGATTAATGACTTTACCGTGCAGATCGTTTCGATGTTTATGATCGGCTTTGGCATTGCGGCGCTCAATGCCAATCTGGCAAAGGTGCTGGGTTCCTGGTTTAAACAGCAGACCTCCCTTGCCGTGGGAGTTTTCTATGCTGCTTCATGTGTGTCCATCGTGATAGCCCAGGCATTCAGCACTTTTTTTCCTACGCTTGACGTGTCTTATCTGGTCGCTGCTATTGCCGAAGCTGTAACTGCTGCGCTGTGGATCTTCTTTATGAGGAACGTCCCGGAGGGCGAGCCCATGCCCGAGCCCGAGCCGGTTATGAAGTACATTAAGATTGCCGCTAAGTCGCGCGGCGTTTGGTGCATTGCCTTGGCTTATGGTCTTACCCTCGCTTCAACCACGGCATATTGCGCAATTCTGCCGTCTGCGCTTGAGCTCGTTCGCGGCGTTGATACTGCCACCGCTGGATCTATGGCAGCAATTATTACAGTTGGTAGCTTCTTTGCTTGTTTTGCGGGACCGGCTGCCGTCCTCAAGCTCGGTAAGAATAAACCGTTTCTCATTGTAACTACGGTGATTGCCGCCGTTGTAATGGTTGCAAACTGGTTTTTGCCGCTTGGCACTGTCATGTGGGTTGCTCTCGTCCTCAATGGTTTTATGACCGCTCTTTCTGGCCCCATTATTCAGGCAATGACTCCTGATCTTCCTGAGATTGGCGCGAAATATGCCGGTAGCGCTGGTGGAATAATCGGTACTGTCGGCCTTCTCTGCTCCTATTTTGTTCCCGTTATTGTTTCGTCTATTTCTGGTGACAATTGGACGTTGAACTTTACGATCGAATCGATTCTTTTCCTTGCGAGCGTTTTGCCTATTGCGATGTTGCCCGAGACTGGTGCGGCGGCAAAAGCCGAGATGCCTGAGACTTCTGAATTATAATTAATCGGTGTTTTGCCTGGTCGCGACCTCCAGTTGATATGGGGGTCGCGACCATTTTTAATGTGAGGTTGGTGCAATGGATGGTGAAGCGTGCGAAGTTGCGCACAAAGTTGAGCAAAAGCGGGCTTCGAGTGGTTACCGCTGGTTAATATTGCTGTTGACGTGTGGTCTCTGTTTTTTGGGCAACTTCATGCAGTATCAGGTCGCTGCCTATGCTACGGTCATCATGCCTCTGATGAATATCGACCCTGTCGGATTCTCATCTCTCTTTCTGGCGCCAATGCTTGCGGCGGTTTTCTTTAGTCTCCCGTTCGGATCACTTGGAGATAGGCTTGGGCCCAAAGTAGTGATACTTGGCGGGTTCTGTGTTTCTTTAGTCGGCGGCGCTATCAGAATTTTCACCCTATCGAACTATCCTGCTCAACTTGTCTCGATGTTTTGCATCGGCGTGGGGATGGCGGCATTGACTGCCAATAATGCAAAGACGCTTGGACTTTGGTTTGCAGATAAGACGGATGTTGCGATGGGCATTTACTATGCGGCGACTTGCTTTGGCATTGCGGCGGCGCAAGCGTCATCGGCGTTTATGTCTTCCGTGCTAATGGGCTATACAGTTGCAGAAGCGTTGTTGGTCGTTCTGACTATCTTCTGGGGTTTATTTGGTAAGAACGTACAGCATGACTCACTTATTCCTGATGGCGTTGAGCACGACCAAGCCCTTCTGACTGCTTTTCGTTCGCGTAACGTTTGGCTTTGCGCGATTTGCGCCGCTTTCTCACTTGCCGCCACGACCGCCTTTTCCGGTGTGCTACCTCAGGCTCTTGAGCTTGTGCGAGGCACCGATGCTTCGACGGCCGGCGAAATGGCGGCGCTGACAACCGCTGCTGGGATTATCGGCTGCTTGATTGCTCCGATGCTTTACGGTAAATGCCGCCTTGCGCGACCGTATCTTGTGATTGTCGGGCTTCTTGGCTCTATTTCAATTGCAGTTGCGTGGTTTGCCTCGGGCTTGAAGTCCATGGGGGTATTGCTTGCAGTGTGCGGCATCGTTACGAGCATGATGGGTCCAGTTGTTCAAGCTCTGCCAGTTTCATTTGTTGAAATCGGCACTCGTTATGCTGGCAGCGCTGGCGGCATTATGGCCGAAGTTAGCCTTTTGGGCTCTTATATGCTTCCTATTGGGATTGCGGCTATTTCCGGTTCAGATTACGACAAACAAATGATGCTTATTACTCTGCTTTACGGTCTATCCGTCCTTCCGGTGTTGATCGTTCCCGAGGTCAAACACTTTAAATAGGCGCGAGCATATGGATGGATAAAGCCCTCTGGCCATTGCGATTGCCGAGGAATGGATTTCGCTCAATTCGGATCTTTGAAGTGGGCTAAACTGTCTTGGTGTTTCACTGAACAACGCCACCTTCTGTTGCGTTGTCGTTAGAAAGGAACCAGCCATGTGTGATTGCATCTTCTGTAAAATCGCCAACCACGAGATCCCCTCGACTGTTGTCTACGAGGACGACCAGGTCATCGCGTTCGATGACCTCAATCCCCAGGCACCGGTTCATACGCTCGTGATCCCCAAGAAGCACTACAGCGACATCGCTGATAACGTGCCTGCCGAGACTATGGGCGCCATGGCCCATGCCATCCAGGAGGTTGCTAAGGCCAAGGGCCTGGAGGACGGTTTCCGCGTCATCTCCAACAAGGGCGTTAACGCCGGCCAGACCGTCATGCACTTCCACATGCACGTCCTCGGCGGCAAGAACTTGGGCGAGAACCTTATCTGAGATCGTATGGCCCATCGTCTTGATTGCCTTTGGAGAAACCTGTGCAGTTGTCTCAACTCGAATATCTTCAAGCGGTAGCGAATTATGGCGGCGTGCGCAAGGCGGCTCGCGCCGTTCATGTGAGTCCGCAGGCTGTTTCGTCGGCGATCAAGAAGCTGGAATCTGAGTATCAGGTCGTTTTGCTCGACCGGTCGACGGGCGAGGCCGTTTTGTCTCCTGCAGGGCGAGAGTTTGCGGGACGCGCGCGCGTAATCCTCGCGCAAGTCGATGATCTCAAAAATTATGCTCGGTCGATGGGGCAGGGTGTTTCGCCCGACGGTCATTTTCGTCTTTACGCCCCCTGCCTTCATGGGCGGGGGCGTCTTTTTGACGAAAACTGGTACGACTCGTTTGAGAGTTCGCACCCCCAGATTCACCTCGACGTGTGGCATCAGCCAACGGTTACGTGTTTTGAGTCTCTTTTGCTCGGGATATCGGATGCGGCTATTTCATTCGAGAAGCCACGGGGCAGCGCCCTTTGTTCGAAATGCTTGGGTGAAAAGGAGCTCAAGGTTCTTTCGTGTCCGGTTGGCCATCGTGTCAGGGGCACCATAACCATTCGTGAACTATTGAGCGGTAGGCTTGCTGTCCCCATCAACTTGTCGCCCTGTCTCAATGCAATCAACCAGTGCCCTGAGGCCCAACTCGTTAATTTCCGCTTTCGTGATGTCGAATATGGAAGCGAGAGACAGATTGAGTTTCTTCAAGGCGGGGGATTGATATTGAGCTTTTCTGGCTCCTCTCTTGCATCAGATGGATCCAACGTGAGCGAATGCTCCATTGAGGGCTCGCGCGACGTAACCTTGCCTATCTATTTTTGCTACCGGCAAAACGCCTGGACGGATCGGCATCAGACGGTATTTCTTCACCTGTTGCGCCATCTCGCTTCTTGAGGTTGCTTGGCTTCGTGCCGTCAAATGAATATTGACGATTTGTAACGTATGGCTGACGGTTTTGCCTTCATGCTTTTTGAGACCTCGGCTTGGATTATCGGCCTTTGGAGGAGGAGTATGAAAAACCGTACGGTTTGGCTGTATATGGCGTTTGTTTTCCTATCGAACTTCAGCACCATCTTGTATTTTCTGACGGTTTACCTTGAGTTCGTCGGATTCTCGATGGTCGCGATTTCTGGCATGATGATTGCGTACCAGGTAAGCAAATTTGCTCTCGAGATTCCTACCGGCTATATCGCCGATAGATTTGGGCGAAAGATAAGTGGCCTGGTGGGTATCGCGGGAATGCTCGGATACTACGCTGCCCTGCTCCTCATACGATCTCCTCTGCTTTTGATAGGTGCGTTTGCCCTCAAGGGTTTTGCCGTCGCATGCGTGAGCGGTTCTATTGAGGCAATCTATATCGATTCCGTCTCCCAAGATCAGCTCGTTAGGCTTAATGTGGTTGAGCGATTCGTCTTTTACGCATCTTATGCTCTTTCCGCGTGTGTGGGCGGCTTCATCTCGTCAGAAGGTGCATATTTCATCGGTCTTTCGGCCGATATCTTTGCGATGGTATTGACGTTACTTGTCGTTGCCTGCATTCCCGAAACGAAAGGGAAAGGTAGCGCTGCGGCTTCTATGAGCCAAATTAGCCCGAGGATGATTTGGACTGCCATTGCGGGCAATGGCACGCTTCGCTCGGCGTTCGTCATGGACTGTTCTCAGGCATTTGCTTTTGTCGCTCTGGAAGATTTTTTCTCACTGCTGCTCGCAGCCCGTGGAATGGGAGCCGTCGCTTCGGGCATGACCATTGCGGTCCAGCTCCTTGTCTCCGCCTCCATAGGGTTTATCGTGCCCAGCGTAATTGCTCATGTCGACAAGAGGCTTTTTGCGCGTATTTGCGGCATTATCCGTCTCATTCTAGCTGCTTTGTTTTTAACCCCTTTTATTCCGGTTGACCTGTTGCCCGTTTTCTATGTGCTGCAGACGGTTGCCTACTCGTTATTTGCTCCGATCAAATACTCAGTTTTTCAAAATGCTGCCGAATCATCGATGCTCTGTTCGTTGATTTCGGTTCAAAGCCAGATGGTGGCGGTGGGCGCCGTTCTTTTCTATCTGCTCAATGCTGTGTTGAGTAGCGTTGTGGGTATTCGGGTTGTGCTGCTTGTTGCGCTTGGGATTTCTTCTCTGGCGTATGTCCCCGCGCTATTTCGCCTTACAAGTCGAAGACCATGAGCATGCATGCATCGATAACTTATATATCAACGCAATAAACCCGAGCTCGAGGGCGTTTGGGTTTATTATTGAAGCGTATGTAACCTGGCGGCGCCACACCGCCTGTTAGTAGGGAGACACATGAACGTTCTGGTCGTCAACGCAGGATCTTCGACCCTTAAGTATCAGGTCATCGATACCAAGTCGCACAAGGTGTCCGCAAAGGGCTCCTGCGAGCGCGTCTGCTTTACCGGCGGTACCTTCACCCACGCTGCCAACGGCTCCAAGAAGGTGACCGAGAACATCGAGTTCCCCGACCACAAGGTCGCCATCGAGGTCGTCCTGAAGGACCTCGAGGCCAACGGCGTCAAGATCGAGGGCATCGGCCATCGCATCGTTCAGGGCGGTTGGTACTTTGGCGATTCCTCCCTCGTCGACGAGGACGTTCTTGCCAAGATCCGCGAGGTCGCCCCGCTCGCCCCACTGCACAACAACCCCGAGGCTAACGTTATCGAGTTCTGCCTGGAGCAGTATCCCGACCTGCCCAACGTCACGGTCTACGACACCGCTTTCCACTTCAACATGCCCGAGGTCGCCAAGACCTACGCCCTGCCCAAGGACGTTTGCGACAAGCTGCACATCCGTAAGTACGGCGCCCACGGCACTAGCTACCGCTACATCTCCAAGAAGGTTGCCGAGATGACCAACGGCGAGGCCCGCAAGGTTGTCGTGTGCCACATCGGCTCCGGCGCTTCCTTGTGCGCTATCGAGGACGGCAAGTGCATGGACACCACCATGGGCTTGACGCCGCTCGACGGTGTCATGATGGGCACCCGCTGCGGCTCCATCGACCCGGCTACCGTGTGCTACCTGCAGCGCGAGGGCGGCTACACCTTCGACGAGGTTGACGAGATGATGAACAAGAAGTCCGGCCTCATGGCCGTGACCGGCGGCAAGACCAACGACTGCCGTAACGTCGAGGAGCTCGCCGCTGCCGGTGACCCCGAGGCTCAGCTCGCCTTCGATATGTTCGTCTACAAGATTGCCGCCAAGGCTGCCGAGATGGCTACTTCTATGTGCGGTATGGACACCCTGGTCTTTACTGCCGGCATCGGCGAGCACGCTCCGGCGGTCCGCGCCGGCGTTGCCGACCGCCTGGCCTTTATGGGCGTCAAGATGGATCATGCCCGCAACGCCCTGCGTGGCGACGGCGCTTGGTGCCTGTCTGCCAAGGATTCCAAGGTCAAGATTTTCGTCATCCCCACGGACGAGGAGTTCATGATCGCCTCCGACGTCGAGCGCATCGTCAACGGTAAGTAATTGCAAGAGGGGAGGGGCTGGACGACCGAGCGCCGTTCGGCCCCTCTTTTGCGCTCGTTGGGCGATATGACTGATAGCTATTTATCAAGTTGTGATAACTTCTTATTAAAATGCGGCCGCCTTAAGGGGTCTGCGTCGACCGTATTGCACTGCAAAGGAGTCTCATGAACGTACTTGTTGTCAACGCCGGCAGCTCAAGCCTTAAATATCAGCTTTTGGATACCGATACCCGAGAGGTTTTCGCCAAGGGCAACTGCGAACGTATCGGTTCGGACATGGGCATCTTTGGCCACTCCGAGAACGGTGGCGCCAAACAGACCGAGGAGGTCTCTTTCCCCGATCATCGCTCTGCTATCGCTCGCGTGCTCGAGGAGCTTGAGAAGACCGACTTTACGATTGATGGCATTGGCCATCGTATCGTTCAGGGCGGCTGGCACTTCGATGATTCCGCGGTCGTCGACGATGAGGTCATGGCTAAGATCCTCGAGGTGGCACCGCTTGCCCCGCTACACAACTACGGCGAGGCCGCGGCGATTGAGTATTGCCGCGAGAAGTATCCGGAGCTGCCCAACGTGGCCGTCTTCGATACCTCGTTCCACATGACCATGCCCGAGGTCGCCTACACCTACGCGCTGCCCAAGGATGTGTGCGACAAGTACCACGTGCGCAAGTACGGCGCCCACGGCACGAGCCACCGCTATGAGTGGATGATGGCCAAGGAGATCCTGGGCTCGCGCTGCCACCGCCTGCTCTCGTGCCATCTGGGCAACGGCGCCTCGCTTGCCGCCATTGAGGACGGCGTGTGCCGCGACACCACGATGGGCCTCACGCCGCTTGACGGCCTGATGATGGGCACTCGCTGTGGTTCCATTGACCCGGCTACCGTGTGCTACCTCCAGCGCGAGGGCGGCTACAGCTATCAGGAAGTTGATGACATGATGAACAAGCAGTCTGGTCTGCTTGCCATCTCGGGCATCTCCAACGACGCCCGCGACATCCGTACACGCGCCTCCGAGGGCGACGAGCGCTGCCTGCTCGCCTTCGATATGTTCGCCTACAAGGCCATGCAGCAGGCCGGCTCCATGATCGCTTCCATGGCGGGCGTGGACACCATCACCTTTACCGCCGGCATCGGCGAGAACGACTGGTCGATCCGCAAGGCCTTCTGCGACTGCTTTGAGTGGCTGGGCGTACGCATCGACAACAACAAGAACCGCGAGGCCGTGGGTAACGGCCCGCAGGTCATCAGCGCCGCCGGCTCTTCCGTCACGGTCATGGTCATCCCCACCGACGAGGAATACATGATCGCCCACGACGTCGAGCGTCTGACCAAGAACAACTAACGCATTCGTCTGTAATTGACAAAAAGGCCTCCAGAGCAACAGCCCGGAGGCCTTTTTACTAGCAGGCGGAAATTCCAGTTCCAAAGTGATCATCGCCGGCAACGCCTGCGCTCCCAGCAACGTCACCCATTCGTTCAGATCCTCAGCCCCAGCTCGTAGCCAAGCCGCCGCCCACTCCAGATTCCCTGACTGCTGCGTGACGGCAGGGACCCTGCAGGGCAAAGCTCTGAAAACATTCCGCAGGACGCAAAGAGGCTCCGCCGCGCGAAGCGCGCAGCGGAGCCTCTTTGCATGTCCGAGGACGTTTTCAGAGCTTTGCCCTGCAGGGTCCCGAGGGGATATGTAAGCTATTCAGCCATCTGAGCCTGGACGGCGGTGATGGCCACGACACCCACGATGTCGTCGGCAGAGCAGCCGCGCGACAGGTCGTTAACCGGCTTGGCGATGCCCTGCAGGATGGGGCCGTAAGCGTCGGCGCCGGCGAAGCGCTGGACCAGCTTGTAGCCGATGTTGCCGGCCTCGAGGTCGGGGAACACAAGCACGTTGGCCTTGCCGGCAACGGAGGAGCCGGGAGCCTTGAGCTGGGCGACGGTGGGAACGATGGCGGCGTCGAGCTGCAGGTCGCCATCGATGGCGAGCTCGGGAGCCTTCTCCTTGCAGAACTTCACGGCCTCTTGGACCTTCTTGGCGACCTCGCCGCCGGCGGAGCCCATGGTGGAGTAGGAGAGCATGGCCACGTGCGGCTCGACGCTGCCCATAAAGGTGGACCAGGAGTGAGCGGAGGCGATGGCGATCTCGGAGAGCTCGTCGGAGGACGGGTTGATGTTGAGGCCGCAGTCGGCGAAGATCAGCGTACCGTCGGTGCCGAACTGCGGGGTGTCGGTGCACATCACGAAGAAGGCCGAGACCAGCTTGGTGCCCGGGGCGGTCTTAAGGATCTGCAGCGCGGGGCGCAGGGTATCGGCGGTGGAGTGGCAGGCGCCGGAGACCAGGCCGTCGGCGTCACCCATCTTGACCATCATGGTGCCAAAGTAGGTGGCGTCCATCACCTGGGCGCGAGCCTGCTCGATGGTGACACCCTTCTTGGCGCGGAGCTCGGCAAACTTCTGCGCGTACTCCTCGTGCTTCTCGGCATTGCGCGGGTCGATGACGGTGGCGCCGGGAACGTTGATCTCGTCGGGGTTGCCCAGGATGACGATCTTTGCCAGGCCCTCCTCGATGATCTTGGTGGCCGCGACGATGGTGCGCGGATCCTCGCCCTCGGGCAGGACGATCGTCTTAAGGTCGGCCTTGGCGGCAGACTTCATACGGTTTAGGAAATCGCTCATGTTACTCCTTACAAGCGTTTCACTAAGCTCCAGGCGCCCGGCTGTTCACGAATAAACCCGCTGCTAGCGGGTCTGCCTTTCAATTATGTTCGCCGTGGTGCTTGAGCTTTCCTTGTGTGGCAAGCTCATTATAGGACGCATTAGCGCTATAATCGCTCTGATAAATATGTCTCGAAGAATGTTCGAGAAAAGCCCAGCTAACGAGCCCGTGGCTTTTGACAAGGAGTATCGATGCAGATTACCTCAGGCCTGCCTGAAGGCTTTAACGCCGGCGCGTACGACATGATTGTCGTCGGTGCTGGATATGCCGGTGCCGTTTGCGCCCGCCGTCTTGCCGAGACCATCGGCTATCGTGTTGCCGTTTTGGAGCGCCGTAGCCACATTGCGGGCAATGCCTATGACTGCACTGACGAGGCCGGAATCCTGATCCACGAGTACGGTCCGCATATCTATCACACCTTTAACGAGCGTGTGCATAATTTCCTGTCGCGCTTTACCAAGTGGACGGATTATCAGCACAAGGTGCTCGCCAACATCAACGGCACCCTTATGCCCGTGCCCTTCAACCATGCGAGTCTCAAGCTCGCCTTTGGTGATGAGCGCGGCGAGGAGCTGTATCAGAAGCTCGTGGAGACCTTTGGCAAGGATGTCAAGGTGCCCATTATGGAGCTGCGTAAGAAGAACGACCCCGACTTGGCCGAGGTCGCCGATTACGTCTACGAGAACGTCTTTTTGCATTACACCATGAAGCAGTGGGGCCAGACGCCCGATCAGATCGACCCCTCGATCACCGGCCGCGTTCCCGTCTTTGTGGGTGATGATGACCGCTACTTCCCGCAAGCTCCCTTCCAGGGCATGCCGCAGGAGGGCTACACGGCGCTCTTTGAGCACATGCTCGACCACGACCTGATTGACGTGTTCTGCGACGTGGACGCCCGCGATCTTTTTGAGATCGACGAGACCACCGTCAAGGTCGACGGCAAGGTCTACGGCGGCGAGATTGTCTATACCGGTCCGCTCGATGAGCTGTTCAACCTCGACTTGGGCGCGTTGCCGTACCGCACGCTCGATATGAAGTTCGAGACGCTCGATATGGACCAGTTCCAGCCCGTGGGCACCGTCAACTACACCACGAGCGAGGACTACACGCGCATCACCGAGTTCAAGAACATGACCGGTCAGGTCCTGCCCGGCAAGACCACCATCATGAAGGAGTACTCCAAGGCCTATACTCCCGGCTCGGGCGAGACGCCGTACTACGCCATTCTTGAGCCCGAGAACCGTGAGCTCTATGAGCGCTATCTTGAGCGCGTCCAGAACCTGACGAACTTCCACCCGGTGGGTCGTCTGGCCGAGTATCGTTACTACGATATGGACGCCGTGACCAATTCCGCCCTCGATCTTTCGGATGAGATTATCGCCTGCCATGCATAAAGTCATAACATTCGGTATTCCCTCGTATAACGCCGCCAAGGACATGGACCATTGCATCACCTCTATCTTGGAGGGGAGCAATTACGCCACCGATATCGAGATTATCGTGGTGGACGACGGCTCCAAGGACGAGACGGCCGCCAAGGCCGACGAGTGGGAGGCCCGTTATCCTGGAATCATCCGCGCGGTGCACCAGGAAAACGGCGGTCACGGTATTGCCGTCCTTTCGGGTCTGCGCGAGGCGCAGGGCACCTACTACAAGGTTGTCGACTCGGACGACTGGCTCGACGGCGCAGCCCTTTCGACCATGCTTTCGATCCTGCGCGGCTTTGAGGAGCGCGACCAGCGCGTCGACCTGTTTATCTCGAACTACGTATACGAGAAGGTTTACGAGGGCACGCATACTGCCATTGGCTACAAGTTTGCCCTGCCGCGCAAAAAGATTTTTACCTGGGATCAGATCGGTCATTTCCGCCTGGACCAGAATTTGCTCATGCACAGCCTGTGCTACCGCACGGATGTGCTGCGCGCATCCAACCTGCCTATGCCGCCGCACACGTTCTATGTAGACAACATCTACGCTTACGTGCCGCTGCCGCGCTGCAAGACCATCTATTACGCCGACATCGACCTCTACCGCTACTTTATCGGTCGCGAGGGCCAGAGCGTCAACGAGGCAACGATGGTCAAGCGTCTGGACCAGCAGTTCCGTGTTACGCGTATCATGATGGAGTCGTACCACCTGTACAGCGATGTCGAGTCGTCGCGCCTGCGTTCGTACATGATGGGCTACTTCACCATGATGATGGCGATCTGCTCGGTGCTCACCAAGCTTTCCGATGAGGATTGTGCCGATGAGCGTTTGAAGACACTGTGGAGCGATTTGAAGTCCTATGACGAGCGCATGTATCGTCGTGCTCGCTACGGCGTGGTCGGCTTCTTTACCAACCTGCGCGGGCGGGCCGGGGACAAAACCACACTCGGCCTATACCGTCTTGCCTCAAAGATCTTCAAATTCAACTAGCACATAAACGCTCGGGTAACGGGGACCCCTGGTCCTTAACTTGCTACTTCGGACAGTCCTGCGCAAGACGGAGGCGCCACTGGCGCCTCCTTTGCGTGCGGAACTCGTATCAAGTTAAGGACCAGGGGTCCTCTGCTATGTCTCGCTTTATGTTAGACGGCTGAATTTGAAGATCTTGGACGCGCGGTACACAGGGGCCTGGGCTGAAAGGGATCTAGTTGAGCAGGTTGCCCGGTGGGGCTTGGTTATGTTTGTCGCGAGTTCCGCACGAGCCGAAGAGCACTTAATGTGCTCTTCGTGCGAGCCAGGACTGTAGAGCAGCAAACATAACCAAGCCCCACCGGGCAACCGGACGAGCTAGTTTACTTTGCGGCGCCGGGGATGCCGTGGGAGGTTTTGGCGTTTTTTGCTCCGTTTACGATGGCAGTTTCCAGGGCCCTTACTGCGAGCATGCCCAGCAGGTCTAGGGGAACGGCGGCGCTTGTCTGAGCGTCTAGTTTGCCGCTGGCGAGGGTGTAGATGGTGTCGCCGTCGTTGGTGGTGTGCGTGGGGCGAATGGCGTGCGCGTAGGCGTCTGCTGCCATTTGGGAGACCTTGGTAGCCTGAGCCTTAGTGAGCTCCACATTGGTGACGATGCAGCTGATGGTGGTGTTGGTGCGGTCGAGCGGCATTTGCATGGAGCCGGCGGCGGCAAAGGCTGCGAGCTCCATGTCGACGATCTGGTCGCTATCGGCTGCGGCGCGCATGCCGGAGACCCACTCGCCGGTGAAGGGGTCGACGACGTTGCCGCAGGCGTTGACCGAGACCACGGCACCCACCTTAACAGGGCCGAGTGCCACGGCGGCAGTGCCTAGGCCGGCCTTCATGCAGGTGGCGGGGCCCATGAGCTTGCCCACGGTGGCACCCGTGCCGGCACCCACATTGCCTTGCTCGAGTGTGGTGGGGGTGTGGTCGAGCGCCTCGCGCACGGCGGAGATGCCAGCCTCGATGTCGGGGCGTACGGTGGGGTCGCCAAAGGCGAGGTCGAAGATGCAGCTGGAGCACACGATGGGCACCTGCGTGGGGCCGACGGGAAGGCCGATGCCGCGGCTCTCGAGTTCGCGGGCGACACCGCTTGCGGCCTCCAGACCAAAGGCCGATCCACCCGAAAGGCAGACGGCGTGGACCATGTCCACGGTGTTCTCGGGACGCAGCAGGTCGGTCTCGCGCGATGCCGGGGCACCGCCGCGAACGTCAACACCGCCGGTGGCGCCCTCGGGTGCTACGATTACGGTGCAACCGGTGCCGGCCTCCTCGTCCGTATAGTTGCCAAAGCAAAAGCCATCGACATCGCAAACGTCAATGGCCTCAAGCAGGGTATCCATGTTTTACTCCTATCGGTTTTCCGCCGGGCCTTATGCCCGGTTGGGATCCGTACGGTACGCCGAAATTGTAGGCGCTGGGGGATACCCAGCGCCAGATGCAATTACGAGAGTTTTTGAATCGCGCGTGCGACGCGAGCGATGGGCAGGCCCACCACGTTGTAGAAGTCACCCGAAATATCATGCACGAGCATGCGCCCGCCGACGCCCTGGATGCCGTAGGCGCCGGCTTTGTCCATGGGCTCGCCTGAGGCGACGTAGCGCTCAATCTGCTCGTCGGTGAGCTCATAGAACGTCACATCGGTCACATCGACAAACGACAGGCTCTCGGCGGCGTGTGGAGCGGTGGTGTCTCCGGCCCTAACGATGCAGACGCCGGTTGCCACCTGGTGCGTGCGACCCGAGAGCTCGTGGAGCATGGTGCGGGCCTCGTCCTCGTTTGCCGGCTTACCCAAAAGCTTGCCATCGAAGGTGACGATGGTGTCGGCCGCGATGGTCAGCTCATTGGGCTCGGCGTGCTCGGCGGCAACGGCGGCAGCCTTAGCGCGAGCTAAGCGCTCGACAAGCGTAAGCGGGGCCTCATCATCAAAAGGAGTCTCGTCGATGTCAGCGGGAATGACGCGAATGTCATAGCCCGCCTCGCGCATCAGCTCGATGCGGCGCGGTGATTGCGAAGCCAAAATCATAGCTGAATGCCCTCGGCGACCTTCTCGACGGCCTTGTCGCCGGCGAGCGTGCGCAGCAGCTCAAGCGCAAAGGGGAGCGACTGGGCCATGCCGCTGGCGGTGATGATGTTGCCGTCTTGCGTAACCTTCTCGCCGGTATAGGCGCCTTCGGGGAAGCTCTTCTCAAAGCCAGGGAAGCACGTGGCGTGGCGCCCCTCGAGCAGGTCGAGCTCACCCAGGATAAACGGGGCGGCGCAGATGGCGGCGACGTGCTTGGTCGCGGCGAACTCGCAGACCACGTCGCAGACGCGCTGATCGGCGCGCAGGTTGGTGGCACCGGGCAGGCCGCCGGGCAGCACGACGCAGTCGTATTCGTCAAAATTGATCTCATCAAAGAGTGCGTCGCAGGTTACGGGAATCTGCAGCGAGCTTACGACCTCGCGCGTGGGCATGATCGAGACGAGCGTGGCGCGCACGCCGCCGCGACGCATGACATCGACCATGGTCAAGCATTCAATAGTTTCAAAGCCATCGGCGGCGAGAACGGCAACGCTGGGCATGAGGGTTCCTTTCATAGGCGGCATACAATTAGCCGTCTTATACCCCGAAGACCTCCGCTTGCCACGCTCGATTTTCCATTGTTTAAAAAGGGACGGGGCTATTTTAGCTACCCTCACCCATCCTCAACAATCTCAATCTGTAACATCTAGACCCACTTTTGACCCCTAACTGTTACAGATCAAGACAAACGGAAACCGCCCCGACAAAACGTCTAAATCTGTAACATCTACGGACCAAAACCGGGTCTTACTGTTACAGATCGAGACAGCCCCCAACAGCACCGCCCCGTTCGGGGAAACGACCGCTACAGGTACGGCGGGCAGAGGCTCACTTTTTTCTTCGGTTTTTCTTGACGGAATCTCACCTGTTGTAGTACTTTGTCCCAGTCTAAAAACGCGTGGACTTTTCTGGGCGCTAGCCACCTTTTTGCCACGCAACCGAGCAGTCGGTTGCGTGGCTTTTTTCGTCTTGGCAGCAGGTACCACATGCACCGCCAGAAGACCGCACGAGCCCACCTTCCGACTGCAGGGAACAGACGCACGAGACGTGCATCTGCAAGACAGCAGACGGAAGGGAGCCTAATGGCAGAAACAAACACAATCAAGCAACAGACCGCCGAGGCGGGAGCCGCGGGCGCGGGGCAGGTCAAGGCGGCGCTCCAGGTCTTTGCGGGCGGCGCCTGCTACGGCGCGATGGCCACGACCTACAAGCTCGCCTACGCCGCGGGCTTCACCTCAGCGCAGGTGGTGGCGAGCCAGGCGTGGTTCGGCTGCCTCTTCTTCGCCCTCGCCACGCTCGCAGGGCACGCACTCGGGCACCGCTGGCAGCGCGTGGGCTGGAAGCTCGCCCTCAAGCTCATGGGCCTGGGAGCCCTCACCTGCCTCACCTCAATCCTCTACTGCTACGCCATGAGCGTGCTGCCCGCCCCGGTGGCACTCACGCTCCTCTTCCAGTTCACGTGGCTGGGGCTCGTGTGGCAGACCGTCATGACGCGCCGGCCGCCGAGGCTCCTCCAAGTGGCCTCCGCCCTGGTCATCGTCTTCGGAACGGTGTTCGCCAGCGGCGTCTACAAGACCGGCATCACCGGGTACGACCCCGTGGCCCTGCTCTGCGCGCTGGGGGCGGCCGTGTCCTGCTCCCTCTTTGTCACCCTCTCCGGCAAGGTCGAGGCCCCCTGCTCGTCCGAGCAGCGTGGCGTCATCGTATGCGCGGGCTCCGTGGTCATGTCGCTCACGGTGTGTCCGGACTACGTCGTCTCGGGCGTCCTCGCCCAGGGCATCCTGCCCTTTGCCGTCATCGCCGGCTTCTTTGGCATGCTCTGCCCGGTCCTGCTCTTCGGCATGGGCTCTCCGCACCTGCCCGCGGGCCTGTCCACCGTCATGGCCGCCGCGGAACTCCCCGCCGGCCTGCTCATCGCCATGATCGTCCTCGGCGAGCCGCTCGGCGTCGTCGAGTGGCTGGGCGTCGCCATCATCCTCGCCGGCGTGTGCCTGGCACAGGTCCCCTCCCTGCTTGGAGGCCGGGAGGCACGTCGCGCCGCCGCAGGACAAGCCGTCAGCTAGTCACCCCTTCACAGGCGGCCCGCGCGCATCAGGGAAAGGGCCACGGGCCAGGCGCGCGAGGCCGCAAGGACGTTATAAAGCGTCCCCCGCAGAGATGGGGGCGCCAGAGAGAAGGAGGCACCATGCCATTTCCAAAAGGGTTCCTTTGGGGAGGAGCCACCGCCGCCAACCAATGCGAGGGAGGTTATGACGAGGGCGGCCGCGGCCTTGCCAACGTCGACGTCATCCCACACGGGCCGGAGCGCAACGACGTAAGCCGCGGCCTGAGGCGCATGCTCGACTTCGAGCCCGGGTACTACTACCCGGCCCAGACGGGCATCGACTTCTACCACCACTACCGCGAGGACATAGCCCTCTTCGCGGAGATGGGCTTTAAGGTCTTTCGCCTCTCCATCGCCTGGAGCCGCATCTTCCCCAATGGCGACGAGGAGGAGCCCAACGAGGCCGGGCTCGCTTTCTACGAGGACGTGTTCCGCTGCTGCCGCGAGCACGGGATCGAGCCCCTCGTGACCATCACGCACTTCGACTGCCCCATCCACCTCGTCAAGAAGTACGGCGCCTGGCGAAACCGCACCCTTATCGAGCTCTACAAGCGGCTTGTGACGGTGCTCTTCAACCGCTACCGCGGCCTCGTGCGCTGGTGGATCACGTTCAACGAGATGAACATGATCTTGCACCGTCCCTTCATGGGTGCCGGCATCGTCCTCGAGCCCGGGGAGAATGCCCGCGAGGCCGAGTACCGCGCCGCGCACAACGAGCTCGTGGCGAGCGCCTGGGCCACCAAGATCGCCCACGAGGTCGATCCGGAGAACAAGGTGGGCTGCATGCTCGCCGCGGGAAGCTACTACCCCTACTCCTGTCGTCCCGAGGACGTTCGCGCGGCGCAGGTCAAGAACCAGGAGGACCTCTTCTTCGTGGACGTGCAGGCGCGCGGTCGCTACCCCGGCTACGCGCTCAAGATGCTCGAGCGCGAGGGCATCGACGTGGGCATGACCGCCGAGGACGAGCGCATCCTTGCGGAGAACACCGTCGACTTCATCTCGTTTAGCTACTACTCCTCGCGCTGCACCGCGGGCGACCCCGACTCCGTGGGCGGCGTCGCCGAGGGCAACGCCTTCGCCGGCGTGGAGAACCCCTACGTGCGCACGAGCGACTGGGGCTGGGTCATCGACCCGCTGGGATTCCGCATCACGATCAACGACCTCTGGGACCGCTACCAGAAGCCGCTCTTTGTGGTGGAGAACGGCCTCGGCGCCTATGACGAGGTGCTTCCCGACGGCACGATCGAGGACGACTACCGCATCGCCTACCTGCGCGAGCACATCGAGGCCATGCGTGACGCCATCGAGCAGGACGGCGTCGAGATGCTCGGCTACACCACCTGGGGGCCGATCGACCTCGTGAGCGCGGGCTCCGGCGAGATGGAGAAGCGCTACGGCTTCATCTACGTGGACCGCGACAACCTGGGCAACGGCACGCTCGAGCGCAGGCGCAAGAAGAGCTTCTACTGGTATCAACAGGCCATCGCCACCAACGGAGGCGACCTGGGCTAGCCGCCCGGGCAATATCACTAAGGAGAAAATAATGGCTGAAAAATACGACGATCTGGCCAGATCCATACTCGAGAACGTAGGCGGCACAGAGAACGTCGCCAGCGTCGCGCACTGCATCACGCGCGTGCGCTTCAAACTCAAGGACGAGTCCCGCGCCAACACTGCCAAGATCGAGGCCCTCAAGGGCGTCATCCAGGTCATCCAGGCCAACGGCCAGTACCAGGTGGTCGTGGGTAACATCGTCGAGGACGTCTACGACGCGGTCCTGGAGGCCGGCAACTTCTCGGGCGGCGCAAGCGCCGACGACGAGCCCCAGGGCGATAAGACCGTTGCCTCCGTCGTCATCGACCTCATCTCTGGCATCTTCCAGCCCATCCTGGGACCGCTTGCCGCCGCAGGCATCATGAAGGGACTGCTTGCCCTCATCACCTACTTCGTCCCGGCCTTTGCAAACGACGGCCTCTACACGCTGCTCTACACCGTGGCTGACGGCTTCTTCTACTTCCTTCCCGTCGCCCTGGCGTTCAGTGCCGCGCGCAAGTTCCGCATGAACGAGTTCACCGGCGTGGCAATCGGCGTGGCGCTTCTCTACCCGACGATGGTCGCCCTGACCTCGGGCGAGGCGCTCGGCAGCATCGACCTCGGCGTGGCCGGCACGTTCTCGTGGTACGCCACCGCCCTCGGGCTCCCCATCATCATGCCCGTGTCCGGCTACGTGAGCTCGGTGATCCCCGTCCTTCTCATGGTGTGGTTCGGCTCTATCCTTGAGCGCTGGCTCAAGAGCTGGATGCCGGCTGCGCTCAAGATGTTCCTTGTCCCGCTCGCCACGATGACGGTCTCCATCGTCTTGGGCTACCTCATCATCGGCCCGGTGGCCACCCTCATCACCAACCTGCTGAGCGCGGCATTCTCGTTCATCTTCCAGCTCCCCGTGGTTGGTTCCGTCCTGGGCAGCGCCCTGGTTGGCGGACTGTGGATGTGCCTCGTCATCTTTGGCTTCCACTGGAGCCTCATCCCCATCTCCATCATGAATCTGAACACCCTCGGCCACGACAGCGTGCTCGCCGCCACCATCGGCCACGGGTTCGCGCTCGGAGCGGTCATCTTTGCCATGTACCTCAGAAACAAGGACGAGCGCTTCCGCGGCATCGCCCTTCCCGCGATGATCTCCGCCTTCTTCTTCGGCGTCACCGAGCCGGGCATCTACGGCATCGCCCTCCCCAACAAGCGCGCGTTCGTCGTGGCATGCCTGAGCTCCGCCGTGGGCGGCGCCATCGTGGGAATGACTGGCGCTCTCATGTACATCTCGGGCGGCCTCGGCGTCTTCAACCTGCTCAACTTTATCGACGGGACCCCTGGTGGCGCCGGGATCTCCCACATGATCTTCGCGATCATCGCCTCGCTCGTCTCTGCCGTCCTGGCCTTTGTTATCGAGTTCATCACCTACCGGCCCAACGACGATGAGGAAGGCACCCGCTAGCCTGCGCCCTCCTCAATCAGCTCTATGTAATTGAGGGGCAGTTGAGGTGGGTGAGGGCCGAGGGCGATCAAGGTGGCCGCCCTCGGCCCGGGACAACCTGCCAGAAGGCGTTTAGCTTTCTCGGGCGGCGCTGAAATGAACTGCGCCCCGATACTTGGACGGGTCAATTAGCGGCCTATGCCGCACATGGGGACTGATTTCGGAACTCCTCCGGGGTCAGTCCCTTTTGCTTAACCCGCCTCCTCTTGTTCCAGTGAACGGTATAGGCTTCGAGGTCCCGCTTGAACTCCTCGAAGCTCCGCCACGTCCGGCTCCTGTAGAATTCGTCCTTCAGGCGCCCGGGCAGCAGCTCCGTCGCATGAGCTTGCCCTCGCACGCCGCCGGCCCCGGCCGGGTCCGGGCACCCTTCGGCCTCCCGCTGGCCTTCGGCGCGCCCGCACCCCCTGTCGCAAAGCTCTGCTGCAAGAGTCCTCAGCGTGGCGTCGTGCCTGACTCTCCCGTCCATAAAGAAGCCCCCATTTCTAATGTTCAAGAAATGAGGGGCGGTTCAATTTCGGGACGGGGATTAAATAATCATTCGGAGCAAATCTATTTTTATCCCCGTGCCAGAAAAATCATCGGGCGTGGTCTGGGGCAAACAGTCTAGTTGCGCTTGAGGTGGACGACGGTTTCGCAGTGGAAGGTTTGCGGGAACAGATCGACCGGCGTGATCTTTACGGGGGAGAAGGTGCCTTCTTCGACAAAGCGTTTGAGATCGCGCGCCAGGGTGGCCGGGTCGCAGCTCACGTAGGCGACATCGCGAGCACTCGTGCTGGCGATAAGGTCGATCGCCTCGGGGGCGAGACCTGCGCGCGGCGGGTCGACCACCAAGACGTCGGCATCCTGGTCGGGGAACTCGCGCACCGCGTCTCCGCCAATGACGTCGACGTTATCAAGCTTGTTGATCTCTAGGTTACGGCGTAGATCGCGCACGGCGGGGCCGTAGGCCTCGACGGCGGCGACAAAGTCGCAGCGGCGGGCGAGCGGCAGGGTAAAGGTGCCGGCACCGCAGTACAGGTCTACGGCAAGCTCGTCTTCCTGCGGGTCGAGCGCTTCCATGACAAGCTCGATCAAAATCTCGGCACCCTTGGTGTTGACCTGGAAAAAAGACGGGGCAGACAAGCGCATCTGACCCTCGGCGATATTCTCGGTCCATGAGCCCTCTCCGGCGAGCATTTCGACCTTGGAGACACGGCGGGCCTTCTTTTCGCCCTTGCTCATCACGCGCACGATGCTCGTGGGATGAGCGGCGTCCGCCAGCACGCGGGAGACCTGCGAGCGCGGAAAAGAGCCTGTAGGCGTCCAGAGTGCGACCTCGAGTGCCTTGGTACGGCGCGATGCACGAATGCCCACGCGTTCGAGTCCCAAGTCATGGCTGCCGCTTAGATAGTTGAGTGCGCCGACGACCGATTTGAGCGCCTTCGGGAAGCGCTTATCGAACAGCGGGCACGCATCGACGGTCACGATTTTGCTGGGGTCGACACCGTGCATGCCAAGGCGCACGCGACCGTTGACGACGGTCGGTTCGAGCTCGATTTTATTGCGGTAGCCCCAGTCGTCCTTGGTGTGGCAGATGGGCTGTACCAACTCATCGACCTGCTCAGGAGCGAACTTGCCGATGCGCTCGAGCGTGGAGCGCAGGTTTTGCTCCTTGGCGGCGAGCTGTGCCGTGCGTGAGAGATTGCCCCACGAACAACCGCCGCAGATGCCAACGAAGGGGCAGGGGGGCTGAATGCGATCGGGGCTCGGCTCCAGAATCTCGGTCGTGCGGGCGCGCATGAACGACTTGCCGTCCTGTACGACCTCGGCCTCGACGGTGTCGCCTGCCACGGCGCCCTGCACAAAGACGGCCTTGCCGTTGTCGGCGTGCGCCAGCCCGTCGGCGCCGTAGGTCATCGATTCTATAGTGAGCTTCATATTCCTGCCTGTCATTCGCGTTGTTGTTCGCACCATGGTAGCAGGGAAAAGCGCCCCGCATCCGAGGCTTTCCTCAAATGCGGGGCGCTTCTACAAACGACTATTTCGTCTTGCCGGTAATGAGCGTCTTAAGACCCAGGC
>CALBOJ010000005.1 GCA_937896835.1 uncultured Collinsella sp. | reverse complement strand
ACCATTCCCGCCGGCGTGCTTATCGCGACCGGTCTCGTTAAGGCCATGCTGACGCCCGCCCTCATCAACCTTGGTTGGCGCGGCGGCCACTTCTTCCCGGTTATCTTCTCGGGCGTAAGCCTGGGCTATGGCCTTGCTATCCTCACCGGCGCCGATCCGGTCTTTTGCGTCGCCGTTTGCACGGCCTCGACGATGGGCGCCGTTATGCGTCAGCCCGTCATGGTCGTGGGCCTGCTGCTCATGTGCTTCCCACTCAAGGGTATCGTCTGCATGATCATCGCGGCCGTCATCGCCGCCGGCATTCCACTGCCCAAGCCGCTGCGCAAGTAGCGCGGCAGCGCGCGGTCAGTACAAACATCTCAAGTCCGGTGCGGGCGCTGTGTCACGGATTTGCGGGTGGACTGGATTTCGTTCGGTATCGGCGCTACTTCCAAATTGCAAGCGCGGCGGTGCCCAGTACGATGAGGACGAGACCGATGGCGCTGCGGCGGGAGAGTTTTTCGTTGAATGCCAGGCGCGCAAATAGCACCGATACGACAATCGATAGTTTGTCGATCTGCACCACGACACTCACCTGGCCTGCAGCGATGGCATAGTAATAGAGCAGCCACGATGCTCCAGTCGCGATGCCCGATGTTGCGAGAAATGTGAGTTCGCGCCGGTCAACGTGCGCGAACTGCTCCAGTTTTCCCTTGGCTGCCACGATTGCCCATGCCATAACCAGTACCACGCAGGTGCGGATTGCCGTGGCCAGGTTTGACTCGACGCCTTCGATGCCGATCTTGGCGAGGACGGAGGTGAGTGCCGCGAACACGGCGGCGCCGAGGGCGTAAGCGAGCCAGGTTCGGTCTTGCTGCTGCTCGGGTTCGGCGGACTGCTTCTTCTCGATCATTAAAAACGTGCCGAGGGTGATGACAGCGGTTCCCACGAGCTTAACCGCAAGGTTGCTCGTCTCGTCAAAAAGCGCGATGGCGACCAGCGCGGCGAGCACGGTGCTCATCTTGTCGACCGGTACGACCTTATTGACATTTCCGATGCTCAACGCCTTAAAGTAACAGATCCACGAAGCACCGGTAGCGAGTCCCGAGAGGACGAGAAAGAGCCAGGATCTGGGTTCGATGCTGCCAATGGTTCCAATGGATCCAGAAATGCCCGCCATTACCCAGGCGAAAACGAGCACCACGCAGGTGCGAATGGCCGTCGCGACATCGGAGTCGGTCTGCTTGATGCCGCATTTGGCCAAGATGGATGTGATGCCGGCAAAGAATGCTGACGCAAATGCTGCGACAACCCACGACACGGGTGCGGTGCCTCCTTGGATAATGGGTTTATCCTGCGAGTTTTATGGACATGAGGATACCGCCCCGCCATGAAGGTTTGATATGGCCGCGGCGAGACGGGGGTTATGTTCCGGGGAGCCATTTGGTGAAGGCTCGAATTGTCGATATGCTGTCGACTTCTCTTTGGTTTCCAAGATCTAAACGGCATGCTTCGAAGGGCGGCGGCGTTGTTGCTGCTTCGTCTTATCTAGTAAATGAGGTGGGGTGCCGCCCAAGTCCTTTAGCTGTCGATTACAGATCGCGTGCTCGATAGACCTTGGTGCTGACGGTGCAGCTGATTGCACATAGCGCGAGGGCCAGTACGGCAATTCCTGCGCACAGACCGCCAAGGACGGCAGGATCGGGATTCGCTCCGGCAATCGACATGAGCCAGTTGCTAATGGGGTTGGAAGAGCTCAGCATTGCCATGGTACCGCAGCCCATCAGGGCAAACAGGCCGACGGAAAGGCGCAGCGCCTCCATGTGTCCAAATCGAAAGAACAGCGGCTGTGCCAAAAACACCATCATGAGGGAGATGAGCATCGATGCGGCGGAGGCTATTGTGATCTCAAAGACGGTCTGTCCCGTCGAGGGAATGCCCGTGTGACCGAAGAACGGAAGGGCGATGATGTTCAAAAGCACGGCGGCGCATGCCATGACGGCCGAGAAAGCAATAATGCACAGGTAGCGTGCGCAGATGATGTCTTTGCGCGAGAACGGCAGCGTTGCCCGATAGCGCTCCCAACCGTTTTGGTTATCGTAGCCAGCCAGTGAGTTCATGATTATGATGGGCGACATGGCGCTGACCGCGCAGGCGCCGGCACTCATGCCAGAGTCACCGTCCGATGCGTTGGCGAGGGTCAGTACGACGAAGATGAACAGGCCGACGCCCGCGATGCTCGGGACAAGCGTGCGGACGATGGCGAGCTCAGACATAAAGGCGCGTTTCATTTCGAAGCCCCTTTCAGCGTGAGGCGAAGATAGTCATCAATGGTTGCCCGGTCGCAGGGAATCTCGGGGAAGGCCTCGAGCACATCGCGACGGTTGGGCACGAGCACGTCCACGCTATAGGCGTGGTGGGCGGCACGGGCGCCTTCGACGCAAGCCATAAGCTCTGCGGCCTGTGCTTGGGTGCAGTGGGCGATGCCGGCTCGGTCGGTAATGTCCTCGCGCGGCAGGTCAAACACAATCGAGCCGTTATCGATGCAGATGACGCGGTCGGCAGTGCGATCGAGGTCGGATGTAATGTGGCTCGAGAGCAGCACGCTGTGCTGGCCGTCGGCGACAAAGGCAAGCAACTCGTCGAGCAGTTCCTCGCGCGCCATGGGATCGAGGCCCGCGGTGGCTTCGTCCAAAACGAGCAGCTTGGCATTGTGGCTGAGCGCACAGGCGAGCTGCAGCTTCATGCCCATGCCGCGGGAGAGGTCCTTGACCTTCGTCTTGGGATCGAGGCCAAATCGGTCGATGAATCCGGCGAACGTTTCGCAGCTCCACGTGGGGTATGCCGGGCCTACGAGCTTCTCGACCTGGCCCACCTTGAGCGTGGAGGGGAAGGGACACGTGTCCAGGACAAGCCCGATGCGGGAGCGCAGGTGGCGCTGCGTCTCGTCGGGCGCGTTGGCGTCGCAGCGCTGTCCAAGCAGATGCACCTCGCCGGCATCGGGCTTTATAAGCCCAAGCGCGGCGCGAATGGTCGTCGTCTTGCCGGCGCCATTTGCGCCCACAAAGCCAACGATCTGGCCGGGCTCCACGGCAAGCGTGACGTCGCGCAGTGAAAAGCGGTCGCTCACGCGGCGCGATACACCTTTGAGTTCTAGCAACTTTTGCATGGTATAGCCTTTCTTGCAGATGGCTACTGCATGGTTTCGGGGGCTACGAGGTCGAGCATCTCGTGCAGCTTGTCGCGCGTGACGCCCAAGGCTTCGGCTTGGCTCGCCGCTTTCGCAAGCAGCTCTTCGATATGGCAGAGCTGATTTTCGCGCAAGAGTTCTTGGTTGCCCTCGGCGACAAAACAGCCCTTGCCCTGCACGGTGCAGATAAAGCCGAGTTGCTCCAGGTCGGCGTAGGCGCGCTTGGTGGTGATGACACTCACGCCAAGATCGCTCGCGAGTGCACGGATGCTGGGGAGTTTGGCTCCCGAAGCGAGCGCGCCCGAAAGGATCTGAGCTTTGACTTGCGAGGCTATTTGCTCGTAGATGGGCTTGTCGCTCGAATTGGATAGGATGATGTCCACAGCGGCTCCTTAGCTGTTGGGCTACACGTGTATATAACCGGTAAGCACAGTATATATACACTATGTACAGTTACGCAAGAGACAAATTCGGATTGGGCCGGCTACCCAGGCCCCAACTGATGAATTTGTCCTGATAGGCGCCCTAGAGCGGGATTTCGCGGCTACAATAGTGCGGTTACATCGACGTAATGCACTCAATGCAAGAAAGGATCCGCATGGCAAGCCTGTCGGATGAAATCTCGTCGCGCCGCACATTCGCGATCATCAGCCACCCGGACGCCGGTAAGACCACGCTTACCGAGAAACTGCTGCTCTATACCGGCAGCATCCAGACCGCCGGCTCGGTCAAGGGCAAGAGCTCGGCCAAGCATGCCGTCTCGGACTGGATGGACATCGAGAAGGAGCGCGGCATTTCCGTTACCTCCTCGGTGCTGCAGTTCACCTACAACGGCGCCTGCGTCAACATCCTCGATACCCCCGGCCACCAGGACTTCTCGGAGGATACCTACCGTACTCTTATGGCCGCCGACGCCGCGGTCATGGTCATCGACGGCGCCAAGGGCGTCGAGGCCCAGACCAAAAAGCTCTTTAAGGTCTGTACGCTGCGCCATATTCCCATCTTCACCTTTGTGAACAAGCTCGACCACGAGGCTCGCGATCCGTTTGAGCTCATGGAAGAGATCGAGAACGTTCTGGGCATCAATACGTATCCCATGAATTGGCCGATCGGCAGCGGCCGCAACTTCCGCGGCGTGTTCGACCGTCAGACCCGTCGTGTCATTGCCTTTGAGGGCGATGGCCACGCCAACGCCACCAAGAAGGTCGCCGAGGTCGAGGCCGAGCTGGGCGATCCTTCTATGGACGAGCTCATCGGCGAGGAAAACCATAAGAACCTGATGGACGACATCGAGCTGCTCGATGGCGCCGGCGATGAGCTCGACTTGGATGCCGTGGCCTGCGGCAAGCTGAGCCCGGCGTTCTTTGGCTCGGCGCTCACCAACTTTGGCGTGGAGCCCTTCCTCAAGGAGTTCCTGCGTCTGGCCCCGACGCCGCGCGCCTATACCGATACGCTCACCAACGAACCGGTCGATCCCTGCCGCGACGACTTTAGCGGCTTCGTGTTTAAGATCCAGGCCAACATGGACAAGAACCACCGCGACCGCATCGCCTTTGTGCGCATTTGCTCGGG
>CALBOJ010000004.1 GCA_937896835.1 uncultured Collinsella sp. | reverse complement strand
CCCTGACCTCTTGACTGCCAGTCAAGCGCTCTCCCAGCTGAGCTACGCCCCCGTGCGAAGAAATACTATACGGGAACTCCCCCGGCGATGCAAGGACAATTTTGGAAAATTTCGCAATCGCGGCGCGGGCCGCCATCCGCCCAACGGCCGTCTTGCCGGCGCCAGGCCCATTACCGGGGCCAATCGCGCTCCCGCCGACCCGGCGATTTCAAAACCATGCCGGTTTACGGGGCCAGGCCGGGAACCCCCGAGCATGCCGTCATCGGTAAAATCAAAACCGCAGGTAGACGGCTTGCGCATTCCGTGAAATGCAGGGTATGGACGGCCGGTCCGGGTCCAGCCCCGTAATCCGGCATAGTTTTGAAATGGCAATAATTCGCTAGCAGGCAAACTAGATCTTTCTAGTTCCTTATCGCCGGCTAATTTCCGATTTCCAACCAGTTGCACAAAACATTTGCTCGCAGTCGCGTCTCGGCGCACTTCATTGCCTCGGATTTGGCTTTATATTGAATCCCCAAACGACTGCAGACGCTTTTGATTATGGTGTCTAACTGCTTTGAATCGTTGAGCATATCGTGAGTCACCAGGAATACATCGAATCCCATGCTCTGGAGCGCAGTCATGCGCTCCGCATCGTGATCAAGTACCGCGCCTGAGCCATGGATGACTTCACCTTGGATCTCGATAATTACTGCCTTCATTAGGATTGGGTTTACAATCACGATGTCGCCGTAGCAAACCTTTTGACCTGCGATGCTTTGGGCTGCCACGGATAGAGGGGTTAAATCGTTGAGGTACACGTATCTGAATCCTGCACCACCTAGACGTCGAGAACGACTTAGAAGCAGGACCCCGGCGACCTCGAGCGGAGACGCAGCAATGCCGATAACCTGCTGAGTGGCATCATAAAACTGCTTTCCCCACATTTGACTTTTGATCTTGTCGGCGAATCGATGCAGATCGCTTAGCTCGATGAGCGGCTTTCTCATCCAAAGAGAAGTACCTTTGAGTTTCGTAACCTCTCTTTCATCCTTACGCTTGCTCGTTTGGCCATCATTATCTGGGTCCTTTACGGTTGCGCGGGCATAAACTCGTTTCCATGGAACCTCGTCTTCGCCCTCTCCAAGTTCGAACAAATCCTGCGTGCTGGAATTGCGATTCTCCTCTACCGCCATTTTTAGCTGCATTTCGGCAGCGGGAGCCGGCTCGAATACAGAAAACCAGCCGCAAAGTTCGTACATAGCCAGTACGAGATCTATTTGGGACACAAAGCGCGTCATAGTAAATAACGTGTTAAGCGGATTGGTGACACAAAAGCCTAAATGAGTGTCGATTGTTGTGCTGACATCCGATGCCCCTTCCCAGCGAATAGTGGAGCGCAATCCCGAATGGTGATTACAACAACCTGGCGAAGCAACAGCGATAATCGGGGTCTTGAGGACGTCGGTTACGAAAGGGGCTTGGGATAGAGCTCGCCAGCCTTCTTCGGAGTTGGGTAGGCACGGGTAGAGGTCGCGCACCTGCGGTGGGCAGCGCCAATAGCGGAATGCGGTGTTTGCGCAGACGATTTCGTCCATTTGCGCCTCCCCTGGTATCGGCCGTAGACCATGCGGTTGTGGTCGTGGACGATTATCTAACGGGGCATCATGCGGGTAAGTACGGGAGGCTGACCAAATACTGACCAAATACTTGACGAGTTCCGCCGAAAAACCTTCGTGTGATAGAAATCCGCTGGAAGGCGCTCTGGGCGTGTGATCTCTTTCTTCACATTTGCGCTTGGATCACACGGGGAATTCAATGAAAATACGCATGCATTTTATGCAAAACGTGCAATGGCGTCAGCAAAAAGGGTGGAATAAAAATCTCGCCTTAGACGACTGCGATTGGTTTTGGTGTCAGATTTAGTGTCAAAAAGAAAAAGGCCAGAGGCTTAACACCTCTGGCCTACTCTTTTGATGGTGGGCGATACAAGATTCGAACTTGTGACCCCATCCGTGTGAAGGATATGCTCTACCCCTGAGCCAATCGCCCGTCGCCTTTCGGCAAAAGAGATACTAACATAGCCGTACGTGGTTTACCAAGAACTTTTTGCCTCCGATTTTAAATTCGTGGGTGCTAGCCAAGCCAAAGCAACCAAAGCAATCGACAAAACCGCAGCTAAACCACCATTTACCGCTTAATCCACGAAGTCTCGGGGCGGCAGATAAGTCGCGCGTTGTTGTAGGCCATGTCGAGCGTGAGGCAGGTGCGCGCGGCGTAGAAACCGTCCTCGCGCTGGATGGTCAGCGCCAGCTCGGGCTTGTCGCCGGTCAGGCACAGCGGCAAGAGCAGCTGGATCCGGCCGCCGTAGAACTGCGGCACGGCGAGCGTGTAGTTGGCGGCGGCGCGGCGGGCGGCTTCGACGACGGCGCCCTCAAAGGGGCGACGCAGCAGCAACGAGTTACCCTCCCCCATCAGACTGGCGGGAATACGCGTCAGGTTCTCCTCATCGCCCAGAATGTGGTCGATGTTGGAACGGATGGGCAGGCGGTAGTCAAAGACCAGCTCGGAGGGGTCCTCGGCAAAGCGCACGCGGCACGGCAGGTACTCAAACGAGACCAGCATGGGGTCGCTCTCCTTAAAGAAGCCCTTCAAAAACCAGCGCTGGCGTGCGTCGGGCTTGGTATTGGGCTCAAACAGGCCGTAGATGGTCTCGTAGCGGCGCGTGTACAGGCCGGTGTTGAATAGACAGCGATCGTCGTCGAACACCAACGGCAGGTTGGACGGCGCGGTCTGGTCCACGTCGCGCTCGGTCAGGAACACTGCGCGGCTAAACGAGAACGACAAGTAGTTTTTGAGGATGCGGTTACTGGGACCCCAGTCCTCGGGATCGGCGAGGTCGACTAGGCGGTCGTAGCAGGGCTCGGGGCAAAACGCAAAGTCGTATACATTGCTGCACAGGGTGCTGGGGATTTCCATGTGGTGTCCAATCCATTTCATAACTGGCGTGCGGATGCTTAGATTCTATACGTGCGACGGGTCGCCCATGCCCGCAATGGAACCGCGGCGTAGCTCTTCGGCGAGCCCGCTGGTCGTGCGGTTTCCGGAAACGAGGTCCTGGATCCAGGCGTAGTACTGGTTGTCTTTGGGTTCGGGGCTGTCGGACAGCACGACCGGAGTGCTGGCGAACCTAAGGACGGTCAACGCAAAAACAAGGCTGGTGCGTTTGTTGCCGTCCTCGAAGATGTGGTCCCTAACCATGTGCTCGGCGACGTAGGCGACCTGGTCAAAGATGTCCGTGAAACGATCGGCTGGCGATTGGCCGAATATCGTGCAGAACGCGCCCGCAAGCACGGACTCGATGCGTCCGAGCTCGAGCATAGCCCTGTCGCCCGCGGCATCGGTCGTATAGCAGCGTCCGATTGTTAGCAGCGTATTGTGAAGGCGCATGACGGCGCCGGCCATGGCTTCGAGCGAACTGGCATCATCGAGCACGAGCGGCGGGAACGGACGAGCACTCTGCCGCGTAGCCGCCATCATGAGTTCTCCAAGAGCCTGAGCGCGTTGGGCATGCCCGTAATGGTTAACTCAACTGCATGGTCGATCGACATAGAGTCGTCGAGCGAAATTGGTAATGTTAAATTTTCCTCGTCCGCTATTGAATGATCTTCTTGTACAGCTCGACCTGCGCCGTCATCTAGCTGAACATAGCTCCAAAGCATTGCTACCTCGTTTACAACTTTTTGAGTTAAAAGCCTGCCCCTAACGTGGGATGAATCGCACTAGTTACCCGATCCAAATACGTCATCTACAAGATCAGGCAAGTCTGTCCATACTTGATAGGCGGTAAGGTTGTCCGGATTCATTTCTCTTGCACGACGTTTATTATCCGTATTGTGCTTTGCGGCATTGGTCAAAGCTTGGCCCTTGTTGCCGTCAATCATTTCGAGATTTACCGACTTGAACTTTGACGCGGAGGACCTGTTGGGGTCAGTAGATTTTAGAACGCCAAGGTCGCGCGCTCTTTTCTCACATTGTGGCGTCGATGCAAAAGTTTCCGGGCATGGTGAGACATGATCGATAAGCCATACTTCAAAGCATGGGTTGGAGATCGCGAGCCTAACTCCCTTTGTCTTTGCTTCTCGTTCTGCTGCGGCTAGGTTTCTGAACTCATCTGAATCGACCACGATCCATGCGGAACTCAATGCTTCGATTTCGCCTGCTTTAACGGCCTGTTTATCTGAATCGAGCTCTCGCGAAAGCTGCTTGGCCACCTTCAAAGGGTCTCCGTCAATATGCCGATACCGCACGCTTCCGCGAACGTCCATTTCAGTAATAAGGAAGTTAAAGTATTCGGTTTCGGTCACCTTTCCATTGGACACAATTAGGTGCCGCTTTCGCTTGGCTCTTGTCTGCTTTTTGCGGCCGCGAGCAAGTCCCCTCCTTTCTGTTTTAGCCATCTATGTCAGCACCTTCCTTCATGAGTTGGGCCACAAGTTGATGAAAGCTTGGGTTGGGCAGCGGCACATAGACACCGTTTAAGTAATTGCGCCCCAGATTCTCATTTGCACGAGGCGAATACTCCATCGCAGCAATTAATTGCGAAGCACCTTCAGAGTCCTTTTCCACAAACCAGACCTGGTCACGTTCAAGCACCTCTTCCATAGGGCTGGTTCGAGTCATCAAGGTGACATCATGGGTCGAGAAGATTAGCTGCGCGCCCTTTGGATTTGTGTCGGGATCGGCGAACAGTGAGACGAAGTCGCGCAGGAGCGTGGGATGAAGGCTCGAATCAAGCTCGTCAATTACTGTTGTGGCCCCACTGCTTAAAGAACGTAAGGCTATCGAGAAAAACGCCAGCGCAGCTTTTGTGCCCTCCGATTCATGGGCGGAGCCCAGCCAAAAGCCATCTCCCGAGCCTTTATGGTGGAAGACTAGGTCATAAGCGAACGACAATTTAAAGTCTTCTGCAATTTTATTACGTGCCTCTTCCGGAATCTCATCGAGTCCAATGAGTGATTCTTTTAAACCCATGACGCCTTCCGATTGACGGACATCCATGCCGTCAATTCCGATATCAGCATATTTAATGAGCTGAGATAGCATCTGAGCTCGTGCGTCATCGTTGATAAACAGCTTTTTTATGGTGGCGAGTTCTGCTAGATAATGCGTTGCATCATAGAGATTGATGTCATTGGCAAGAGCTGCGAATGCGGGTTGAATTACATCACTTCCAGCCGCCGCGGCGGCAGATAAGAACAAAGAATTATTGCGCGTGATATCCCAAAGTTGTTTTTTGACGCCTGTAAAGGTGCTACCAAATTTAATCGACTGTTCGCCGTTTATCGAAGAGCGGTCATAGAGGAGGGACGGCTGTTTTGATCGGTATACGGTGAGGTTCTCATAAGTAACCTCATTTTTGTTTACACCAAATGAAAACTCATACTTCAAATTGCTGGCGATAAAATCTATCGAGAATTCTGTGTCATTTGATCGTGACTCCGAGTCAAGTAAAAAGGGGACGATGGGTATTTGAGAATTCGCATCGCCTGTCGCATAACCTGTACGAACAAAGTAAGAGACAAAGTAAAGAGCATTTAGGAAATTTGATTTGCCTGACGCGTTTGCGCCGTAAACCGCAGCCACTCGCACGGGCCCAAGTTCCTTTTTGCTCGAAATCGGTTCAAACGAGAACTGCTGAGTATCTCGAAAGCTCTGAAAGTTCTTAAATGAAAAATTGAGGATCATCTTTAGAATCCTTCTCAAATATATCGATTATTCACAGACATCCTTAAATAACAAGAACAATTATATAGTTTTAAAACCGATATTTGTTAGCTTTGAACAAATATCGGTTTTAAATTGAGATTTTAGGCAATGAACCTTATAAGTACGTATGACATAATGCCTGAAGCATAATTCTCTACGCTGATATTAAGAGCAATCTTCAGTGACGGTGTCTCTTAATCTCACTCACTATGCCGGCGCATCTCTTCTCAATGCTGTCGGGAAAGAGCGAAGCTTCGGTAATGCCAAGTTTACTCAACTCGTTCAGGATTGATGCTTTTCTATCAGATGGCACTATGCAACGACCGGCTATCACGGGACTGTCTTTGGGCAGTGGACTTATTAAGTCATCAAACGACAAAGAAGAATCCTTACCACGAATGTCATTTGGGAAAAGAATATATTGGCCGGACTGAGCGGCTTGTCTATCAAGATATCTAGTTCCGTAGACAAATAATGTATCTTCGCAGCACTTCTTAAACCATTTTGCCTGATCAGTTGGCTCAGGGTAAATTGAAAGCACTAGATCACGTTGATAGTCAAAGTATGGTCTTGATATTGCAAGTGAGGCAAAACGAGACAGAAGCTTTGAGTTCATAAATAGATGCCAAGAGTCCGCAATTGCCTGGCAGATGGGATATTCCCGCTTATCCCCTCCCGGTCGCCTAAAGATAAATACTTCGCCCACGTCATCAGGATTGCCGCAGGAGAAATAGAGGGCGGCAAGTGCGTTTGAAGTTACATCTAATAGCCTGGTAGGGACTCCGTAGTGCTGGAGGCAGGCTAAAAGATCAATCGGAAGCAAATCTCGCTTGAAGACATTTGGCAATATGCGGCAGGCAGTTTCAATAATATCCGCCTCGTGCGTAAGGCTGCCTGTGATAGGGGAAATGGTGTTCGATCCCGGTTTACGCCAATAGCTGTCTCTTCCGATTGACGGAACAAGATCAAACTTAGTCGATCCTTGTCCTCGGAAAACAAATGTAGAGTCATATGTCTTGGCTTCACCATTTATTGTTGGTGAAAGTCCGTTGATGTATTTGATATACGAGGCTACATCTTCAACCTCAACTTTGGCTTCACTAGACATATATCAATCCTTTAGTGGAGCAAGAAGCTTTATAAACGGCAGCATTTGGATTGCAATTATCTTATCGCTCTGGCGGATGGGGTGTAAGGCTCAACATCGGTAATAGATCGAGAGGCGGTCGAGCTGAACAAAATAGTGCCGCCGCAGCGATAGCTGATACGGCACCAATCTCTAATAAATTGATTTAGTAGAAGGCTAAAGACTTCTGCAATGGCTGCATTTATTTCTCCCCTGGTCTCACTTAAACGAGGCCTTAGCAGCGATATGCGGCAGCCAAGAGCGCTGTTCCCAGAATGAAAAGCGTTAAGGAAGCGGCGATCCAGTTGTTTTCGGCAGTCTTGGGGAGTACCGCAGTGGTCGCGGTGGCAACCTTGGGTTTGGGGACTTTGGCGACCGTGGTCTTGGTTACTGTCGTTGTTGACTTGGTTGTCGTGGCCGCTGGTTTCAGCGCCGGATTTGCCGTGGACCCTGTGGTGGGCTCTCCGGCAGCGGGGTTGGCATCGGCGGAAGGCTCGCCTGCCCCACCGCCAGGCACAACGACCCCATCGGTCTCCCCCGCCGGAGGCGTGGCCACATCGGGTTCAACCACCACATGCGGTGCCACCGCACCGGAGGCATCCACCACGCTACCAGAACCAAAGACCCCGCCA
>CALBOJ010000003.1 GCA_937896835.1 uncultured Collinsella sp. | reverse complement strand
GGCGTCGCTCATGGCATCGTGGTGGCTATCAAGATGCACGCCGTAATGCTCGCAGAGGTCGACAAGCGCTCCGGGCAGACCCTTCTGCTTCGCCACCAGCATCGTATCGATCACTTCGATCTCGGGCATTTCGATGTCGTAGGCAGCCAGACTCTTCTTGATGTGGTGGATGTCGGCGCCGTTGGCGTTATGCGCGACCAGGATGTAGTCTCGCAGCAAATCCGCCAGACCGGCATCCTCCCAGAAGCGGGCAAAGGTCGGCATGTCGCCCAGTGAGTCCCAATCGATTTCCAGATGGGACCTGCTCCACCAACCAATCTCGCTCTCAGGATTGATCACCCGGCAAACCGGGTCGCCCACGCAGTTTCCCTCAAGATCCGTGAGGATGTAGGCGACCTGGCATATCCTCTGCTGGGGATTCGCCGTCTCGCTATCCCAGAAGATATATCCCTTTTTCGCCATACGGCTTCCTTTCCCTTAAAACAAACTGTTATCCCATTCGAGTGCCTGGGCTATCGTCCCGACACGGGAAAGAACAGCGCGTAGAAGGGGTCGTTCTTGAGATAGCAAACGCAGGCCGCCTCGCACTTGTCGCCCTTCTCCTTGGTCGTTGCCGACCCGTTGACGATAGGGCCAAGGGCATCGTAGACGGTCTTCATATAGCGACTCCTTTGTTGTTATTCAGACGTCACCATTTTAAAGAAATAGCGAATACGCGCTCGTTCCATTTGGCGTTTAATCGGCGAAGAGTATCTTAGTTTTTACACGTGCCGCTCTGTTCAGCCATAAAAAAGACCCAGCGAGCTGGGTCCAATAATCCATATCGCTAAGCGACTATCAACCTGATGCTGAATGCACAGTTTTCTTTAGACACGAAAACAGTGCCTCCACATGCTTAACCTTAGCGCCGATACTCAGATAGTGTTTTCGAAGCTCATTGCCAGTATATTCTGATGAAAGAATAGTCATACGCTTATTGATGCGTCGATCGTCTAGCAATTCGAAAAGCATGTCCACCTCTGCCGGAGAATCCGAATAGCCCAAGTACGCTATCAACAGATTCTGTGCCCCACGATATGCGTCCAAGGTCCTGTCCTTGCTATTAGGACCGTATAGGTTGGCGCTATCCCAAGCGGACACCATCTTCTTTGTACTTGCAAAAAGGTATTTATCTCCACAACAGATAGCGGTAGCAGCTGCCTCTATAGCAGCAGAATCTTGGTCATTTTCAACCACCCACAGCCACTTTTCGCCTACCGTCATGGATCGTCGATTCTCCTTTTGCGGTTCAGTCATATCCGCAAGCAGTCGCGCCACACCATCTTCGATTAGCTTGGGAGCATCTTTCATCTTCCCCTCTTGGACGATAAGGGGATTGCTATGTTTACCAATCAATTGCATATACTCCTCAGCACTAATAACCGTCTTGACTTTGAGGATGGGGGTGGGGGATGAATCAACGTTCATATTGTTCACCACGTCCATCATGTCCTTCTCGTTTGAGATCATTACGGTGCCGCCGCCGTCGGCGGTACGCTCGGTT
>CALBOJ010000002.1 GCA_937896835.1 uncultured Collinsella sp. | reverse complement strand
GGTTCCGTTGGTGGACGACAAGTCCTCGACGTGCCAGATATTTTGAGCATCGCACCAGATATGGGCATGGCGGGCCGAGACATCGTCGCCGACGTCGGTAATATCGCCCTCACCAGTGGCCAGCGCACCAATCTCAACACCCTGCTCACTCGGCTGAATCCAGCGCGGGGCGCTCACGACAAAACTGTTTTGTACGCGCAGCAAGCCCAAGGGGTGCGCCGGAGCGGGTTCGCGTTCGCCCGCGGTCATCGACATGCCAAGCGAACGCGGCGTGGAGGTGCCTCCGCCACAGGTCGCGTGCGCGTAGTCGATGGCATAGTTCACCGAGGACCGCACATCCGCCGAACAACCGACGGCGACAAACAGCACCAGCACGGCCTCGGCGCGCTCGGCGGGCATGAGTTCCGCCGCCTGGGACAGGCGATCGAGCGCGTTGCGATAGAGATTCGTGTCCTGATGGCACTCTTCGAGCGCGCGTACCATCGGTTCACCTGCAGGACCGCACACCATATTGATCACAGCCGTGGAGTCCATGGGATTGCGCTGGCGCAGGGCCAGTTGCGACATAATACGCGCAGCCGAGGTACCGTATTCGGCAAAGTAGCGCTGCTGAAGCGTGCCGACCGGCGCGCGAACGATAAAGCGGGAAACCCAAGAGCGATCGGCGGCTCGGCTCTGCGGGCTGCGGCCGTCGGCGAGCGGACGGGACGAAAGCACCAGGCCGCACAGCTCGATATGGCTCAGATGCGCCGCGCGCTTAAAGATGTCAAACATGGCCCCGCATGGGGTGAGCTTAACTTGAGATGCCATGACCTAGGCCTCCTTGGTCGTAGAAATAGAATCGGACGATACTTCGACAGGTCCGCCAAAAGTACGGGCAGCTGCGGCTCCACCGGCAAGCGGAGTCGCCATCTGGGCTTTTGTGCGTCGCGGTGCCGAAACGGGAAGTTCAAAGGCAAAGCCCATCGCAAGCAAAAACCACGTAAGCGTATAGGTTGCAACCAGAGCGGCAACAAGGCCGCCCATCACGGCGCGTTGGGAAAATACGCTACATGCAGCCACAACCAGTACTGGAACCTCGCAGGCAGAAAGCGCAAGCACACCCTGCAGGAACCCCGAGCGCCGATTGCGCGCAAGTGCCCCCGCGGCAACGCCGGCTATGCCCGGCAGCGCCAACGCCAGTGCGGCAATAATACCCGGTAGCGACCCAGACCACATGAGCGGTCCCAAAGTCGCCGTCACGCGAGCGCCCGACGCCAGCAGCGCGGCCGAAACCACGACCACAGCCCAAACCACGCCACAGACGACCGTCGCGCCGACCATCAGCGCGCGACGAACCGCGCGGCCAGACGCATCCATGGGGCACGGCGTGAGCGGCTCGCCGCGGAGCGAACGACCGACATTTTGCGCATAGTGTTCACAAAACGCCGAGAGCGCCGCCTCGACCGCCGCCGGCTCGGGACGATCTTTTTGATGGCTGGACAGACAGGCCATCACCACGTCGAACAGCTGGGCATCGACAAACGCCAGCGCATCGCGTAGCTCCTCGGAATCCGGCTCAAGCCCCAGCTGCTGGGCCTGCTCGGCCGCGGCGAGCGCCACATCGGGCTCACGACGAAGCAGCTGAGTCAAATCGCAACCGGGTGCATGGGCACCAATGGGATAGTCGGGCAGCGTGTCCATCTTGAGACGGTAGGGGCTCGCGATGTCGCGCGTCTTTTTGCGCGAACCCGAGGTGCCCGAAGTGCTCGGCGCGGCTTCGTATGGCGCGGCGCCGGCAATGAGCTCGTAAACCGTGCTTGCTGCGGCATAGACGTCGATCGCCGGCGACATACGCAAAGCGCGCAGGTCGGGAATATCGTCGGTGAGCATCTCGGGCGGAGCGTAGGCCACCGTCGCGCGACGCAGCGTGGCATAGCGCTCCGTAAACGACGCCTTGCCGCCGGTACCGGCCACGGCCGACGCAGGCTCGAGCGCCAGCGACGAGCCAAAGTCGATCAGGCACAGGTCAAAGGTGCCCTCGGCAAGCTGCCGGTCAAGCGGTAGACGCGCCGTACGCACCATAATATTAGCGGGCGAGATATCGCGATGGACAAAGCCCTCCCCCACCAGGCTCATGCGGCAGAGCAGGTCGAACAGGTCGCGCCCCAAGCGCGCCGCCACAAGCGGCGACAGGCGGCCGGCATCGTCCACGGCAAAGCGCGAGCGCAAGCGGGCGAGCGTCTCGCCCTCGACCCATTCCATGACAATTGCAGGCACACCGTCAACCTCGCCCCAGCCATAGAGGCGGGGAAAGCCCTTAAGGCCCGAAAGGGCACGATGGCATTCATATTCCTCGCGAAACGCCGCTTTGAACTTGGCGACCAGCGCCTCATGGGCGGCATCGTCGTCAAACTCATCGCGCGTCGGCAAGATGAGCTGTTTGAGTGCTACGGCCTCGCCTTGGGCGTTGACGGCACGCGTCACGCGGCCGATACCGCCACGGCGCATGGTGGCATCGTCGGCAAACAGCATCGTAAAACGACGCAGATAGGCAGGCAGTTCGTCCTGACCGAGCGCAATGGCCGGCTCAAACCCGTCGACACGCGCCAGGCGCAGGCCGACCATGGGATCGCGACCGAGCGATTGCGGTGTGGTGGATGCAAGATCGGTCATCATAGGGCAAGCGCCGCCACGTTATTGTTGAAGTTACCGAGCGCGACGTCATCATCGCCGTAATGGCCGACCCATTGACATAGGTTGGTGTAACAGCCCCACAGATTGGCATACTGCTGATACCACTTTGACCGGGGCGAGAATGTCTGACGACCGAACTCGGCTCGAATGACAAACATCTCCCCGACCAGGCTGTCGCACGGCCTGGGATCTCCCGTAGAGTTATAGGTCGAGACCACGTCATTGGCACGAGAAACATAGCCGTCGAGCATGTTGTACTTGGTCACAAGCCAACTGTGAATGCTCTCTTCCTCAGCAGCGGAAAGGCCACCGGAGTTTGCATCGTTGTCAGCGTTGCCGCCCGTCGAGCCGCCGTTTCCAGACCCTCCGGCAGAGGAACCCGGCCCAGAGCCGCCGCCCGAACTCGACGAATCCGAGCCGGAGCCAGAAGTATCCGAGCTACCGGGCTTTCCGGACTGCTGGGCGTCCTGCTCCTTCTGCCGCTCGACCTTATTCACCGTTGCCGCCACGCTATTGTTGGACAACCGATCGATGATCTTGGTGTTGGTGGGCACGATGGTTTTGCCATTGGCAAGCGTGACTTCATTGTCCGGGGCCTCGGCGCCGTCCGCGTCGTCGGCGCCAAACACAATATGCGCGACCACACTTGCCCAAGCATATCCAGTCGTGGTGCCCAGATCACTTTTGACCTCATGCCCCACGTGCGGTTCGCGTGCGGCATGTGCCTGCATCATGGACGGCACGGTCATGCCATAGGCAGAAACGCCAGCTATGACCAGCACCAGCGAGCAAGACAGCAGTGCGTACGCCCGCGGCGCCAAGCCCAGTCGGCGTCGCATGCGCACCGCGGCGCCGCGCTTTGTCTGAGTGCCACCGGGCCGCATGCGTTCTCCTCCAACAAAAACACGCCGCTCGGGAGCGGCGCATTCATTCGAATCCATATTTGAGTGTATCAGCGAACCCAAAAGGTTGCGCAACGAATGGGCAAATTAAGGATGCGAGTGGAAGCATCCATGCGATAAGCGGATACAAAGCATCTTTGTTGCACAACAAACTTACAGTCGCACGGGGAAATTATGACTACCCCGTGCGTCGCGAGGAAAACATACGGCAGGAGCAGGCTCGCCACCTAAATCGTGCGACGGGCCTCGATGGCGCGCCCGAGCGTAAGCTCGTCGGCATACTCCAGGTCGCCGCCCACGGGCAGACCGCTCGCCAGACGCGACACCTCGACGCCCAGCGGCTTGATAGTGCGGGCCAGGTAGCTCGCCGTGGTCTCGCCCTCAATATTGGGGTTGGTGGCGATGATGACCTCGTGGATGTCCTCGTGACCCAAGCGTGCCAGCAGCTCGCGAATGTGCAGCTGCTCGGGGCCAATCTTGTCCATGGGGCTGATCACGCCGCCCAATACGTGGTAGAGACCGTGGTAGCTGCCCGTGCGCTCGATCGCCTGGACGTCGCGCGGCTCGCCCACCACGCAAATGCGAGTGGTGTCGCGCATCGAATCCTGGCAGATGGAGCACTCGTCGGCCGTGGCGTAGTTAAAGCAGCGGCTGCAAAAGTGAACCTCCTGCTTAACCTCCAGGATGGCCTCGGCCAGGCGGCGCGCCTCCTCGGCGTCAGCCTCCAACAGGTAATAGGCGATGCGCTGAGCTGACTTGGGACCAATGCCCGGCAGGCGGCCCAGCTCATCGAGCAGTTTTTGCAGACTGTGATTCGCACTCATATATATGCGTGTCTTAGAACGGCATGCCCGGGATGTTGAGGCCGCCGGTGATGGCGCCCATCTGCTTGTTGGCGAGCTCGTTGACGCCGCGGACGGCCTCGTTGACGGCAGCCATGATCATGTCCTGCAGCATATCGACGTCCTCGGGATCGAGGGCATCGGGGTCGATGGTAAGGTTGACGAGCTCCATCTCGCCGTTAACGGTCACCTTGACCATACCGCCGCCGGCAGAGGCGTCGACGGTCTGGGACTTGAGGTTCTCCTGCGCGGCGGCAAGCTGCTCCTGCATCTTGCGGGCCTGCTTCATCATCTGCTGCATGTTCATACCGGCCATGATGGCTCCTTTACGTGCGGCCGCGCGCCGAGCTGCAAGGACAGCCGGAGCACGGCGGGACTTTCAAACTCAAAAATCGTACCACGGCGCGAAGCCAGAGAGCGGGGCGGACACGCTACCTCAGTCGATATACATGTCCTTGAGCGTGACGCACGCCCAAGATTATGCAAGGTCGAATTATGCAAGGTTGCATAATTATCTCAAGCTACATCTAGCAGAGCTGGAACCAGGCAGTTTATGCGTAGGGCTACAAGGCTACATGGCAAAATGCCGAGCCGCTGCTCGAGGCGGCACGCATGGCGGCTGGGTATAATTTGATTGTCATAGATGACGATTTGGAGGTGCCCTCGTGAATGTCCCAGCCGTACTCCAAAACATCCGCTCAAAACACCCCGTTGCATATGTGGTTCTCTATCTCTTTGTCGTCTGGGTATTACTGGTTATCATCACCCATGCCATAGCTTTTGGAGCAGAACTGCTGATAGCCAGCTCGGACCAGCCCGTCGTCAAATGGGAGACGACCGATGAATGCACCGACGGAACCCGAACCATTTACTACAACAGCCCGTCCCTCTACCAAGAGTTCAAGGTCAAGATAAAGGACTCCAAGATTGTCGATGCCGAACTGGGCTCTTTATTTACAATCGGAGCAACCGTCAACGCCGAGCAAGTCGAGTACACGGACAGCCATGCGACGTATCGTATCGACCTCAGCATCCTAGGCCGACCGTCACGCGCCTGTCTGCTCGAATGCGATATACGCGGCACCACGTTGCACATGTCCGAAATACAGATGCGCCCGGGCAAGGGGCTCTCTTCTTGAGCAGTATACCCGCCTGCGCAGCTACTCCACCGGCTTGAAGATGGTGGACTGGCCGAAGACGCTGCGGATGAGGGCTTTGGCCTCGTCCTCGGTCTGCGGGATGCTCGGGGCTGCACCCTGATGGCCGAAGGGGCCGCCCGCACCGGAGTTGGACTCCCAGGGAGCTGCAGGAGCGTCCTCCTCTTTGGGGGCAGTTGCAGCGGACTTGGGCGCGGACGCCGCACCCGGCACGTCGAACGGAGGCAGATCGTCCCCACCAGCATCGGCAACAAAACCGCCAACCATGGCATCGTCGTAGGGAACCTGCTCGGATTCCCATGGCGCAGACGGCGCGGCGGGCTGAGCCTTGGGAGCGGACGCGCGCTCGGGCGCTCGGGGCGCGGGCTCGGTCGGGAGCTTGCCCGTGGCAGGAGCGCCGGCGGGGTTGTCGGAGCGCAGCCAGGGGGCTTTGCCCAGGTCAGACGACTTGGGCGCGGGCGAGGCAGGCTTGGGCGCGGGTGTCGGAGCAGCCGGTTTGGCCATGACGGGCTTAGGCGCCGACGGGGTCGGCGCCGCTATCGGTGCTGCTTTTGGCTGCGTCGCGCTGGCGCTCGAGGATGCAGGGGCCGCCGAGGACACGGGTTGCGGGTCCGCAGATACCGCAGCCCGTGCAGATGGAGAATGCTCCTCATGTTGAGGAGCCGGCGTGCCACCCCCATCCAGGACATAGTCGACGGTACGACGACCGAAGACCGC
>CALBOJ010000001.1 GCA_937896835.1 uncultured Collinsella sp. | reverse complement strand
GAACGTATCAGTCAAATAATTGACCGTGAAAACCAAACAAACCAGATAAACGGCGTGGTATGGCCCCTCAACAAAGCATCAACCAGCGCTACGAGGTCGGAGCATTCCTAAATGTGTAGTTGCCCGGAGAGCGCACATTGATATACGTTACGCCCTCTACCTGCGAAAGCAACTTGGTGACTACGCGTTCCTTCTTGGCGATATCGTCCGAATCGCCCAGCGACACCTCAATGCCGTTATTGAGGTTTGCCGAGATGGCTTCGACCGAAGGCGTGGAAATATCCTTGACTTGTCCCAAGAACTCGCTCGAAAAACCACGCACATAATCCAGGCCGGCCTTAACGGCTTTGGAGTTCACCGCCTGGCCGGAAACCGGAGCGACATCCGCCGAGACATCAGTCAACAACACCGCGCCATAATGCTTGGCGAGCGCCAGCGCGGCATCGATTCCGGTCAAGGTATTTGAGCCCTGCCCTGTCGTGATGACGTTGCCCTGGTCGTCCACTTCGACCGACGTCGACAGCGGGGCGATCCAGGTGTCATCGTCTCCGATAGCCCAGGCAAGGTCGTCGGAGCTGATATACGCAATGGCGATAACTTTACGCTCCGTCGGCGTGATGATAAGCGTATGGGGAAACTGGCGTTGGACATCCACGCCCGAAACCCACGGGTTCTGCTTGAGATCCTCGGTAATCTGGTCGGGATCGACGTTAAAAAGCGACGTTCCCTCGGGCAAGTCGATCAGCTGGATAGCATCGTGCTTCGTCACATGCTCGCTGCCTTGAATCTGAATATCAGTGGCAGTAAACAGTCCAGAGTTGATCACCACGATGGCAACGACGACGAGCACGGCCAAGACGGCCAGAACGCCGCCCACGATTTTGCCTTTGCCTGTAACGACAGAAGCGGCGTCTGATGTTTTATTTGCCATCGCTCCAAGTGAAGATAACGGGTTGAAACCTTTTTTACTCGAAGGCTTCTTGGCGGTAGCCGGCACCGATGTCAGCGAGCGCGGTTTCGATGCGCCCAGCGTGCGACCTGGACGCGCCGCTTTAGTTCCCGTCGAGGGCTTGGGAGCTGCCATGGGACGGGCAGGCTTGGCGCCCATAACAGGCTTTGACGTCGTCGAGGGACGCGAGGACTTTTTTGCGGCCGGACGATTACCGAGCTGCGAGCCGACGACCGGACGACTGGTCTGTCGAGCATGCCCGACAGACTTAGAGTGCGCGACGGTATTGCGTTGAGGTTTGGCAGGCGCGCCGGAACGCCCTCCGGCGCGGCGGAAGGTGGGTTTCGATGCTCTAGAAGCCGAGGAATTTAACTTCCGGTCTGAGCTCGATGCCATACGCCTCCCTCACCTTTCCGTGCACATGTCTAATAACCGCGGCAACGTCATCGGCCGAGGCAGTTCCGTTATTAACGATAAAATTAGCGTGAACGGGCGAAACTTCCGCGCCGCCAATCGAAAAACCCTTTAATCCACAATCCTCGATAAGCTTGCCCACACTCGCATCGGGCGGGTTGCGAAAGACAGACCCGCAGGATGCGCGACCCATGGGCTGCGTACGCTTGCGCCTCGTCAGGTACCGCTCCATGCGCTCGCGAATGTCGGCCTTGGGCGCCGGTTTAAGCTTGAACACGCACTCGAGGATGATCTCATTGCGGGGAAGGCTACATTCGCGGTAGCCCCAAGTGATCTCGGACCCCGCATAATGCTTGATACCGGATGCCGGGTCAAACGTTACGACATCCTCAACCAGCGAGCCAATCCACTCGGTCCGTGTGCCGGCATTCATAGATATCGCACCGCCGACCGAACCAGGAATGCCAACGGCAAACTCAAGGCCCGAGAGGCTACGCGACAGGGCATCGTTGACCAGGCGCGCAAACATCACGCCCGCACCGACCGTCAGCGTACAACCGTCATCGGCAACAACCGTGCGCTGAAACTCACGTCCGAGCGAAATGACGGCACCGCGATAACCGCCATCGGCAACCAGCAGATTGGAGCCCTTGCCGATGATGACCCACGGCACCTGCTCGCGATCGAGCACCGCCACGGCGCGGCGGAGGGCATGATAGCTATGGCACGTCACAAAGAGGTCGGCCTTGCCGCCGATACGATAGCTCGTATGACGCGCAAGGCGCTCGTCCTCGATCACATCCGTGTCGATCATGCCCGAGAGCGCCATGACGGCGTTAAACAGACCCATTAGACTTAAGCGTCTTTCTTGGCAGTCAGATACTCAATGAACTCGGGACCGACGGTCGTAACGTCGCCGGCACCCATGGTGAGCAGCAGGTCGCCCTCGCCCACCATCTGCTCGAGCTCCTGATTGAGCTCAAGACGGCTGGAGCAGTACACGACCTCCTTGCCAGGATGCTTGGCGCGCACGGTATCGGCGAGCATCTTAGAGGTGACACCCGGAATGGGCATCTCGCCAGCCGAGAACACATCAATCAGCAGCAGTTTATCGGCATTGGCAAATGCATCGGCAAAGTCGTCGCACAGGGCCTGCAGACGCGAATAGCGGTGCGGCTGGAACACGACGTCGACGTGCTTGTAGCCCAGCGACGAAGCGGCGGCAAGCGTCGCCTTGATCTCGGTGGGGTGATGGCCGTAATCATCGACCACGGTGATGCCATCGATATCGCCCACGTGGGTAAAGCGACGGCGGACGCCCTCAAAGCTCGAGAGCGCCTTGGCGGCGGCGTCGATGTCAAGGCCCAGGACATGGGCGACGGTGAGCACCGCCGTGGCGTTGAGCATGTTGTGGCGACCGGGATTGCTCTTGATCTCCACAGCGTGCTCAGTGCCGTCCTCAAAGCGAACGATAAAGTCACTCTGGATGCCCTTGACATCCGGGTGCACGCAGACGATGTCGTTGCTCTCGGCAAAGCCGTAGGAAAGCACGTGACGGCCCGTCGACTTGGCGAGCTCGACCAGATGCGGGTCCTCGCCGCAGACGATGACGGTGCCGTCCTCGCCCACCAGGCTCATGAATTTGGCGAAAGTTGCCTCGATCTCCTCGATACCCGAGTAGTGATCGAGGTGGTCGGCCTCGACGTTGGTCACAATGACCACGTTGGGGTTCAGGAACAGGAAGGAGCTGTCGGACTCGTCGGCCTCGGCGACAAAGTAGTCTCCCGAGCCGTTCTTGCCGTTCGTGTCATAGCCCTCGACGATGCCGCCGATCAAGAAGCTCGGATCCAGACCCATGCGGTCGAGCATGGTGGCGCACATCGAAGACGTGGTGGTCTTGCCATGCGTGCCGGCAACAGCGACGGTAGTGTAGCCGTGGCCCAAAGCAGAGAGCATCTTGGCACGGGGCCACACGGGAATACCAAGCTCGCGAGCGCGCACGAGTTCAGGGTTGGACTCCGGAATAGCGGTGGAGACAACAACCACGTCGGGCTTGACCTCGTCGATCGTGGCTGCCTCATGGCCCACATGCACCTTCACACCAGCGCGTGTAAGCTGGCGGATATAACGTGACGTCTTAAGGTCGGAGCCGGTAACGGCATAACCGCGCTCGTGCAGAACGAGGGCGATGCCGCTCATGCCGGCGCCGCCGATACCGATAAAGTGGGCGCTCTTAAACTCGGGCGCGGAGGTTGCAGTCTGGGAATCAGCCATGTGCTCGTGTACTCCTTGCGTAAACACTGCCTGTAACCCGTTAACTGTACCGCACCTACCGCATCAGCGCGAGGGCGACCGACGATATCCCGTCTAACTAACGCAAACCCTCTACCGCATCGGCCAGAAGAGCGGCGGCCCTATCCTGAGCCAGACCACGCGCCGCCTGACGCATGACGTCGCGCTCTGCCGCGTCATCGACCAGGTGCAGCAGCTCATCGGCAAAGGCAGAACCGTCGATATCGGCATCGGCACAGAGCACGCCGGCCCCGGCGTCGACCAGATAACGGGCATTGGTGGTTTGGTGGTCGGCCGTCGCATGCGGATACGGCACGAGTATCGAGGGCACGGCGAGCGCAGCGATCTCGGCCACGCTCGATGCACCCGAACGCGAGAGCACCAAATCGGCAGCAGCCAGCATATCGCCCATGTTGTCGATGTAAGGCTGGACGCGGTAACGCTTCGCCTCCTCGGGCGTCAGCGCCAAAGCGCGCTCGGTCTCCTCAAAGCCGTCGGCACCCGTCGAATGCAACACATAGAGGTTCTTGCGCGAAAGCAGCTCGTTTTTGAGCGAAGTCACGCGCTCGTTGAGGTGCTGGGCGCCAAGTGAACCGCCAAAGACGAGCAGCAGCGTAGCGTCCTCGGGAACGCCAAGTGCCTTGCGGCCACGAGCGCGATCGCCCTCGATCACCGAGCGACGTACGGGGTTGCCGGTCATGAGCACGTGGTCAGGGTCACCTTCGCGCTCAAAGACCGAGCGCGCTGCCGGCACCGAGATGCACACGCGAGCGGCGTGGGAGTTCATCATCTTGTTGGCCAGGCCCGGAACAGAGTTCTGCTCATGCAGCAGATACGGAACGCCTGCGCCCTTGCACCACCCCAGCAGCGGAACCTCGACATAGGCACCAAAACCGATGGCGGCATCGGGCTTGCCGACCTTTGAGAAATGACTGGTGAGCGCACGCTTGGCCTTGTTGACACGCCACAGGGAGGTCAGCGCCGTCCAAGGACGGGAGCGGTCGAAGCCCGTGACCGTAATGGGCACAAAATCAAACCCAGCCTCGGGGACCAGACGACCCTCGAGCTTGCGTGACTGGCCCACGAACACAACGTGGTGGCCACGATCACGCAGCTCTTCGGCCAAGGCGAGCGCGGGGTTGATGTGTCCCGCCGTGCCGCCGGCTGCAATAGCAACGGTCATCTTATCGGTCATGGTAGTCCCTTCGTACACGCGGTCCCTGGTCGTCGGTGCGTAGACGCGCCGACGGGTCCGAGTTCAAATCGATTCGATTATATCCGCCGCCCGCGCTGCGAGGGCTGGGGCGCTGAGGACGACCTTGCGGAGCCGTCCGCGGACGTGGACGAGCTGCCGGCTCGGATGTAGAACCATCCAGAACGGTAAAGCCGCTACGCGAAGGTCGTTCACCGCGCACATGGGCTACGCCGGCGGTACTCTCATCCATAACGGCAAAGCTCTCGCGGCGACGGTCGTACTCATCGCGACGGGCGCTCTCGTACGAAACGCGCAGGATCAGACCGGCAAGCATAAGCGACACAATAATCGATGAACCGCCGTAGCTAATAAACGGCAACGGTTTGCCCGTCATGGGAAACACGTTGAGGATGCCCAGCGCGTTAATCAAAAACTGCACCGCGAGAATGACCGCGGAGCCAGACGCCATAAGCGCGCCCCGACGATCGGTCGCCTGCTCGGCAATGCGAAACGCCGAGTAGATCAGCATCGCAAACACCAAGAAGAACAGCACGGTTCCGACAAAGCCGACTTCCTCGCCAATGATGGCCAGGATGTAGTCATTGTGCGCCTCGGGCAGATACGAGTACTTCATGGTTGAGTTGCCGATGCCACGGCCGAACAGACCGCCCGAGGCAAAGGCCATGATGGCAAGCGTGGCCTGATAGCCGTCACCATACTCGTCAGCCCAAGGGTTCAAGGCAACCTGAATACGCACCATACGGTACGGCTCTGCGACAAGTGCAATCACGATCACGAGAATGCCGAAGATTAGCACGCCGATGATAAATCTGGGGTCGAGACCCGCAAACAACGCCATGCACATGAGGGTCAACAGGATGATCAGGACAGTACCGAAATCGGGCTGGATAAAGATCAGAAAGAGCGAAATACCCAGGTAGATGCCCATCTTGCGAAGGAATTCGTTGATGTTGCCACCGGGCGAAAAGAAGCGATCAAGCATGATGGCCGAATACGCAATGGCAAATGGCTTTAAAAACTCGGAAGGCTGGAACTGAATACCGGCGATGTTGAGCCAGCGCGTGGCGCCACGGCTGCCGCTGCCCACCAAGAACACCAGAAACAGTAGCCCTATCATGCCGATAAGGAAGATCCTAAGCACATCCTCCCCAAACCAGCTGTCCGGCAAAACGCGCACGATGGCAATCAGCGCCAGAACACCAACCACGGCAAACGCGGCCTGTCGACCCAGGAAAAACGTCGCCGAGCCATTCTCGTGCAGCGCCTCGACCGAAGACGCCGAGTACACCATCAGCAGACCAAAGCACACCAAAGTAAACAGGCAGGCCATAAATATCAGACGGGGGCGCATGATGCGGGCGGGAACGCCGGCAATATAGCGTTCGCTAAACGACTGCCTGCCACGACCGGAACGCGGTGTGCTGCGCCGCGAGGAAGCACGGTCCGAGTCGGGCCTCCTCATACCTTGTCGGGGGCTCTCCTCTCTCACCGGCAACCCCTATTCCATTTGCGATTTCGCTGCAGCGGCAAGCTGAGCCACGTAGTCCTTAAACACGCGGCCGCGCTCCTCATAGCCCGAGAACTCATCGAACGAAGAGCAGGCAGGAGAAAGTAAGATCACGTCGCCACGGCTCGACAGCGAACGGGCAACGTCCACGGCATCGCGTAGGTCATCCGCCTGGGCGATATCCACATCGCCATCGACATCGGCCTCGTCCATAGCGGCGGTGAAGCGCTCGCGCGCATCGCCAAAGCAGACGACCGAGCGCACGTTATCCATAACAACGCGCGCGAAGTCCGTGAGCGGCGTGCCCTTATCGTGGCCGCCGAGCAGCAAGATCACGTCGTCATCGGGAAATGCCGTCAGCGCCTTCTCGACCGCGTCGGTGTTGGTCGCCTTGGAATCGTTGACGTAGCGCACACCGTCAATCTCGCCGCACGGCTCCACGCGATGCTCGAGCGGCTGGAACGAGGCCAGACCGCGGCGGACACCATCGACATCGGCACCGACGGCCAGAGCAGCCGTGGCGGCACATAAGGCATTGATGACATTGTGATGGCCCGAGATCTTGAGCTCGGACGTGGCGACAAGCTGGGTCTCGACGCCCTTCAGGCGCACGACCATTTTGCCGTCGCGCACAAAGGCGGCGTCTGCACCCTCGGGCTCGTCAAAAGCGACCTTGCAGATGCGGCGACCCGGCGTATAGATGTACTCATCGAACTCGTGAATGCCAGCGTCTTCGACGTCGACAACCACCAGATCGTCATCGCCCATATTGTCAAACAGCTTGATCTTGGCAAGCGCATAGTTCTTATGGCTCTTATGCCAGCCCAAGTGGTCGGGAGTGATGTTGAGCAGCACTGCCACGCGAGGGTGGAGCTCGGTGGTCGTAGCAATCTGATAGCTCGAGAGCTCAGCCACAAACCACTCGTTGTGGGCTCGGCCGTCAATCTCGTTGACCGGCGGCTCGCCGATGTTGCCGACAGCTACGCTGGCCTCGCCGGCAGCCTTGAGCAGATAATCAGTCAGCGACGTGGTGGTCGTCTTACCGTTGGTGCCCGTGATGGCAATCCAGTTATCGGGCGACAGGCGATAGGCAAACTCTGGCTCACCCATAATCTGAGCGGCATGTTCGCGCCCGGCCTTAAAGAAGCCCGAGAACTCCGAGATGCCCGGGCACGTCACGCATACGTCATAGGCGCCCTCGACCTGTTCGGTCCCATAGACAAACGACGCACCAGCAGCCTCGAGCGCACGCGTGGCGTCATTGGGCTCAGAGGTGCCGCCGCCATACACGGTAACGGCGCTTACGCGCTCGGGATGTGCCAGCGCCCAGCGGGCGACATCGAGACCGGATTTGCCCTGACCCAAAACGAGCAGGCTAAAGACATCAGCAAGAGGCATGAAAGACCACTATCCCAACTGGAAGAACAGAGCAAGGCCAACGGCACCAAAGGCCGCAGCGATAATCCAAAAACGGATGACGACCTTGGTCTCGGCCCAGCCCTTCTTTTCGAAATGATGATGGATGGGCGCCATAAGGAAGACGCGCTTGTGCGTAAAATGGAAGTAGACAACCTGAATCATGACCGACAGGGTCTCAACGATAAACAGGCCGCCGATGATGAGGGAGACGACCTCGGTGTTGGTCATGATGGACGTGCAGGCAAACGCGGCGCCCAGAGCAAGCGAGCCGGTATCGCCCATAAAGATGCTCGCCGGATAGCAGTTGAACCACAGAAAGCCCAAGCAGGCACCGGCACACGCGGTACAGAAGATGGACAGGTTCACGTCTCCGTGCAAAAACGCCATGGCAGCCATGGCGAGCATGGCGATCATGGAGGTGCCGCCAGCAAGACCGTCAAGGCCATCGGTCAGGTTCACGGCATTAGAAAGACCGGCAATCATCAGCCAGCAAAAGACAATATAGAGCCACGGGAACGAATAGCCGCAGATGGTGGTCGAAAGCACGCCAAGGTCGATCGTCAACCCACCGGGAAAACGAATCTCGGGGGCGACGCCGCACCAGCTGACGGCAAGTACCGTAAAGGTGACACAGATAATGGTTAGGCCGATCATCTTGGCATGAGGCGTCAGACCGAGCGAGCGCCCATGCGTAACGGAGGTCAGGTCGTCGATCAGACCCAGCACGCCGGTCGCCAGCGTGGCGAGCAGCACGAGCACGAGCTCGGTGGTGAGCTTGCCCATCAGCAGGCAGGTCAGCGAGATCGCGATGAGGATGACAACGCCACCCATGGTGGGCGTTCCCTGCTTAACCAAATGACGCTTGGGGCCGTCGGCACGAACCTGTTGGCCGATACCCTCGACCTTGAGCAGCTTGATCCACCACGGCATGAGCAGCAGCGCAATGGCGGCGGCGATGCCAAGCCCCAAAAAAGCCTGATATGTTGGATACGAGGGATTGCCGAACATGGGCTAGCACACACCTTCCACAAAGCGGTCGAGCTCAACAAAGCGGGAACCCTTGACCAGTACAACATCATGTTTTTCAAGCGCGCCGCCCATGCGGTCGAGCACCTGCTGATAATCGGAGAACACCTGGATGCGGTCCTCGTCCATGCCCATCATGCGCGCGGCATCGGCCATAAGCTGGGCCAGCTCACCACCCACGCACGCCAGCATGTCGAGCTTCTTGGCGGCGGCATAGGCGCCCACGAGCTCATGCATGCGAGGAGCCTCATCGCCCATCTCGCCCATCTCGCCCAGGATCGCCATGCGAGACCCCGTGCACGAAAGCGAGCACAGCAGATCGAGACCGGCTGCCATCGATTCGGCGCTGGCGTTATAGGAGTCATCGATGATGCGTGCACCGCTCTTGGCGCGCTTGATCTCCTGGCGGTGACCGGTGATTGTGAGGCCCCTAAAGGCAGCATCGATCTGCTCGGGCGTCACGCCCAGGCGATAGGCAACCGCGGCGGCCTTAACGGCATTTGGAACGGACTGCACGCCGGGGATAGCAAGCATGGTATCGATTGTCTCGCCCTGACCAAAATCGAGCGTAAAGACCGGACGGCCCTCGTCATCAACACGAACTTCGCGGGCGCGGACCTCATCATCGTCCGAGACGCCGGCCAGCATCACATCGATACCAGCAGGCTGGGCGAACGTATCGCGAATGAACGGCGTAAAGTCGTCCTCACCGCCCAAAACCAGCAGCGGCAAGAAGTCGCCGGCGGCGCACATACCCTGGACAATCTCGGCCTTAGCGCGGGCGATGTTCTCGCGGCTGCCCAAAATGCCGATGTGAGAGGTGCCGATCTTGCTCACGATGGCAAGGTTGGGATTGGCGGACTGGGACAGGCGCTCGATCTCGTGGAAATGGTTCATGCCCATCTCGAGCACCAGGACCTCGGTACCGGCCGGGGCGGAAAGCACCGTGAGCGGCATGCCGATCAGGTTATTGAAATTGCCCTTGGTGGCCCAGACACGATAGCGCTTGGCGAGTACAGCGGCGAGCACGTCCTTGGTCGTCGTCTTGCCGATGGAACCGGTAATGCCAACGACCAGGCAGCCAAGCTCCAGGCGATACGCGTGCGCCAAACGCAGCAGAAACTCCTCGGGATCATCGGTCAGCAGGATGGCGCATCCCTTGTCCTGCGCCAGCGAGACCAACTCGGCATCGGGCTCACGCGTCATCACGACGGCGCCGGCACCCGACTGGACGGCACGGGAAGCAAAATCATTGCCGTCGACGTTTTCACCGGGAAAGGCGACGAAAATCGTCCCTTCCTCGACCTGGCGCGAGTCGATAACGCACCCGCGGCATACCCGATCGACTTCTCCCGTCACGGTTCGGGCCCCTGTTGCGGCCGCGAGGTTGTTGACGGCGATCTCTATCATTGCAGCTCCCCTGTAAACCTAATAATGCTATCGGCGTATTGTATCCCAGCGCCGCGCATGCGTGGTGCAGGGCATGTGAACACCCCTCATATGGGACAACAAACCATGCCCCAAAGATTGTAACCCCCTACTTCGTGCGCGGGATGCCCAGCACGTCGAGCGCGTTGGCCATAATGGACTGGAACGGCACCGCAGCGGCATCTGAGCCGCTCGGCGTTCCGTCGAGCGTGATATAGCACAGCACCTTGGGTGATTGTGCCGGCGCAAAGCCCATAAAGGACGACATGTAGTTCTCCTTGAGGTAGCCGCCGTTCTCGTCGGCACGTTCGGCCGTGCCGGTCTTGCCCGCCACGTCATAGCCGTCAACTGCGCCGCCAACGCCCGTGCCTTCAGACACGACCGTCTGCATGCACGATGTCACCTGGGATGCTGCATCCTCAGAAATCGCACGCTCGCCTTCGCCCCAGTCCTTCTCGTCGCCTTTGCTGGACTTATAGAAGTGCGGGGTCATCATCACGCCGCCGTTAGCGATGCCGCCCACGGCACGTGCGATCTCAATCGGCGAGACAGACAGCGCCTGTCCAAAGCTCATTGAGCCCAGCGTGGCGCCGTCATACTGGTCACGCTCCTTGACGATGCCCAGGCTCTCGCCCGGAAAATCTACACCAGAGCTGTGACCGATGCCCCACTTGTCCACATAGGCGGCAAAGTCGTCGGCACCGATCTTGCGCCCCACCAGGACAAAGCCCACGTTGGACGAACGGCGCATCATCTCGCGCACATCCATGGTCATGGCATAGTCGCGCTTGTCGGCATCGGTGACGGTATCGTCGCCCACCTTGATGCTCGCCGGCACCTCAAACGACGTACTCGATCGCACGACGCCCAAGTCGAAGCCGGCGCCCGCCACGAGTGTCTTAAAGACCGAGCCGGGCTCGTAGGCGTCGGTAACCAGGCGCAGGTTCATATCCTCGGTCTTGGCGTTTTCCAAATCGGTCTGGTCGTAGGTCGGATACGAGCAGGCTGCCAAGATCTCTCCTGTCGTAGGATCGGTGACCAGCGCCGAGCCGTTCTTGGCCTTAGTCTTCTCAACTGCCTCTGCCAGGGCATCCTCGGCCGCACGCTGGATATTGACGTCGAGCGTCGTCACGATATCAACGCCGTCGACCGCAGCCACCTTTTTATAGGCACCGCCCGCGATATAGCTGCCGTCCCTCGCGCGCTCGCGTACGAGAGAACCGTTCGTGCCGGTCAGAAGCTTGTTGTATTGCTTTTCGAGACCAGTCAAGCCGTCGTTGTCTACATTCACTACACCCAGCACCTGCGATGCCAGATTGCCGTATGGATATACGCGCTTCATGGCCTGCTCAAAAAGCACGCCGGGCAGGTTCTTCTTCTCCAGCGCCACAGCATCGTCTTCGTCCACCTGGCGCTTGATATACACCCAGGTTCCATCGGACTCGACGAGCTTGCGGCAGGTCTTTTTATCGATTCCAGTTGCCTTGACCAGCGCCGACACCGTCTTGTCAACGTCCTCGACAAGCTGCGGGTTCACGGCGATGTTGCGACATTCGACCGACGACGCCAGCACGTTACCGTTGCGGTCGTAGATGGTGCCACGTTTGGCATAGAGGGTCTGCGCAAGCAGGCGACGCGCATCGGCACGCTCGCGCAGTTTATCGGCTTCGACAATTTGATAGTCGGCAAGGCGAAAGACGCCCAAGCCCAAGCCAAGCCCGATGAATCCCATGACGGCTTTGCGGCGAGGCAGCGGCGTGCCCGTGAGCCATTCGGTCGACGAACTCTTGCGCGACCTGGTGTTATGCACTTGAGGGCCACCCGAGCCGCGAAGTCGCGACGCCGGGTCGTTGCCACGGGACCGCCCGGCGTTGTAAGATTGCCGACCCGTTCCTTGATAACCAGAACGTCCCCGCGACGAGGGACGTCCAGAACCGCGGCCCCCATCGGAACCGCGGCGATAGTCATTTGTCATACTCAGCTACCGTCTTGCTACTGAGCGGTCGCGGTCGCGTTGGCGCCCGCGGCTGCATCCTGCGAAAAGTCAAGTGTAACGCTCTCGCTGGGCTCCACCATGCCATAAGCGCCCGCAAGGTCGCGAATGCGCGTGTCGGCGCCATAGACCGAATGCATGACCTCCAGGTCGGAGCTCTCATCGGTCGCCTTTTCGAGCGTGTTGGTAAGCTCGGCGTTGCTGTTGAGCACCTGGGCCGTAACGCCGGCGAGCGCCACGCGGGCGACGCCGATCGTCATGAAGATAGCCGCAATGATGCAAAACGTTTTAAGAACGCTCATGAAAACCGGGCTTACCGCCTGGTTTGCCTGACGGCCC